>JBAVQZ010000480.1:0-7916 GCA_049694515.1 Paracoccaceae bacterium
CCGGCCTGTTCGGCCTCCACCAGTTCGCCGTCCTTCGCGCCATGCGTGGCGCCGGCGGCGACCAGCCATTCCTTGTCCACGCCCTTGTCGATGGGCTTGATCCGGCCGCCCTCGGCCTGGGCGCGGAAGATGCCAAGGATGCGCTGCGGATTGGTGCCGATGCGCCGGATCAGCCGCGCCTCGTACTTGTGGTCCTCGCCGCGCACCTCGTTCAGCCGCGCGAGGATGCGGTCGCCCGCGCCGAGTGCGGGCTCCTCCTTGCGGGGAATGAACAGCACCTTGGGCTCGGCCCCCTCTCCATGCCATTCCAGCGGCTTGGCGTAGAGGTCGCCCTGCGCGTCCGGCGCCTGCACCTGGAGCACGGTGACCGGCGGCAGGCTCTCGGGGTCGCGATAGGTCTTGCGGCGCTTGTCCAGCCGGCCGTCCGCCTCCAGCTCTTTCAGGATGCGCTTCAGGTCGATGCGGTCGGCGCCCTTGATGCCGAACGCCTTGGCGATGTCGCGCTTCGAGGTCTGCCCCGGATGGTCGGCGATCCAGGCAAGGATTTCTGATTTGGACGGGATCTGGCTCATGCCGATCAGGTAACACGCGCCCTTGCCGCCGTCATGCCCAAAAACCCGTGACCGTCAGGCGAAATAGTCGCGCAGGATGCGGGCATAGACGCGCGTCAGTTCCTCGATCTGCGCGACCTCCACCCGCTCGTCGACCTGGTGCATGGTCTTGCCGACAAGGCCGAACTCCACCACCGGGCAGTGATCCTTCACGAATCGCGCGTCCGAGGTGCCGCCCGAGGTGGACAGGACCGGCGTCACGCCGGTTTCCGCCTCCACCGCCCTGGCCACGAGATCGGAAAGGGGGCCCGGCGGCGTCAGGAAGCTTTCGCCCGAGACCTGGGTCGTCATCTCGACCGTCACGCCCGTCTCGTCGGCGATCCGGTCGGCTTCGGCGCGCAGCCATTCGGTCAGGCTGGCCGAACTGTGGGCGTCGTTGAACCGGATGTTGACCGTTGCCCGGGCCTGCGCCGGGATCACGTTGTTGGCTGGATTGCCCGTGTCGACGGTGGTGATCGCAAGCGTCGAGGCGTCGAAATGCTCGGTCCCGTCGTCGAGCCTGTGCGAGGCCAGCCGGTCCATCAGCCGCGCCATCGCCGGCAACGGGTTCAGCGCGCGGTGGGGATAGGCCGAATGACCCTGCACGCCCTTCACCGTGAAATACGCGGTCATCGAGCCGCGCCGGCCGATCTTGATCATCTCGCCCATGCGGTCGGGGCAGGTGGGTTCGCCCACGATGCAGGCCGACATCGCCTCGCCGTGCGTCCGCATCCAGTCCAGAATCGCGATTGTACCGTCGGTCGAGGCGCCTTCCTCGTCGCCGGTGATCGCCAGGACAATCGCACCGTCGGGCGGGGTCTCGGTGACGAAATCCATCGCCGCGGCGGCGAAGGCCGCAATACCCGATTTCATGTCGGTCGCGCCGCGGCCCCAGAGCCAGCCATCCTTCAGCACTCCGCCAAACGGATCCTCGCTCCAGGCATCGGCGTCGCCCACCGGCACGACGTCGGTGTGGCCGTTGAAGCCGATCGTGCGCGCATGGCCCTTTTCGCCCCAGCGCGCAAAGAGATTCGCCACCCCGCCGCGATCCACCCGTGTGCAGGTGAACCCCGCCGCTGCAAGCCGAGCGCCGAGCACTTGCAGCGCGCCGCCCTCTTCCGGCGTGACGGAGGGGCAGCGGATCAACTCGGCGGTCAGGGCGACGGGATCGGTCACGGGCGGGGCTCCTTTGTCGGTGTCGGTCAAGCGATAAACCGGGGCGGGCGGGCGCGCAATGTTGCCGGAAGGAAACAATCGCCCTGGCAAGAAAGCGCATTTTGAAATCAGCATGTTAACACGCCGGTAGATTTCGGGCAGGTTTTCGCGCACAACAATTCGACCCGAGGCAGGGCAGATATCGGGCCGCAACAGGCCCGCCGGACACGCCGATTTTCGGACCGCCGCGCCGCTCCGGGGCCGGTTTGCGTCGCGCCGCAAGGGTCAGGGCAAGGGCAGGCATGGCGACGGCATCGGAACTGTCGATTCAGACGAACGCGTCCACGATGGGCAAGACGACTTTCCGCGAAGGCGTCGGCGCCCGCGGTGCGTCCCGTGGCTGTGAGAACGGGGTGGGTTTGCCCTTGGGCCACGGGCGCGGTCCCGCGAACGGCGCCGCATGACCTGGATCGCGGTGACAGAGCCCGGGACCGGCCATCCGGCCGCCGAGCTGGCGCATCCGCCGAAGCCTCTGCCGACACCGGACGGGGCCGACATGATCCGTGGCAGCCTGTTCCTGGAGGCCGATATCGGCCGTGCTGCGCCCTGCGAGCAGGCGCTTTTCGTGCTGCACAACGCGGGCGCTGTCACCAGTCACCTGTCGGTGCATCTGGGTGCGGACGGAACCATCGTGTACGGACGGCGGCTGGGCACGCGGCACCGGCAGGTAACGCTCAATCTGGATACGCCCCGACCCGAGGGCACGCTGCGCCTGACTGTCTCATGGGACGTGCTGGCGCGCCGTGGCCTGTTGTCGATGGAGCTGGTGGCCGAGGGGCTTTTGGTGCAGAAGGAATTCGCAGCCCCCCTGCCTCTCACGGCTACCGATATCGCCGCGTTGCGCGGGGAGGGATCCGCCGTGATCTATGGCCCCGCGCTGAGTTGCGTGGGCCTGTCCGACGCGGTGGAGCCGGTGGGCATCACCCCCAGCCTGGCGACGGGCACCCCGGTGATGACGCCGGATGGCCCCCGCGCGGTCGAGACGCTGCGGCAAGGCGACTCCGTCGTGACCGCGGGCGGGGTGGCGTGCGCGGTCCGCTGGGTGGGCACGCGCCAGGTGCCCGCGCGGGGCCGGTTCCGGCCGATCCGTCTTTGCGCGCCTTATCTGGGGCTGACCCGCGACGTGATCGTCGCCCCCGAACAGCGTATCCTGATGGACGGGGCCGAGGTCGAATATCTGTTCAATGCCGAGGCCGTGCTGGTCGAGGCGCATGCGCTTCTGGACACCAGTTTTGCCACGCGCGAACCCGCCGGGCACACGATCAGCTATCACCAGGTGGTTCTGGACCGGCACGAGATCCTTCAGGTCGCCGGCGGTCAGATGGAAAGCCTTTTCGTCGGATCGCTGCGCGATCGCCCCGAGCTGCTGGCCACCACCGTGCTGCGCGACATGCCGCGCGCCCGGCTTCCGGTCCACCGGGACCTGGCTTTCCCTGCGCTGCGCGACTACGAGGCGCTGACGCTGCGCGCGGCGCTGCTCAGCCGTTAGGTCCCTCTGGCCCGCTCTGTTCATCGTGGTAAAAAGGGGTCATCTGCGCCACGATGACCGCATTCTCGGCCAGCGCGCGATCCATCAGCCCCTCTTCTTCCGCGTCGATTTCGTGGCCCTGCTCACGACGCTCGGCGGCGGTGCCGTAGCCGGTGACATCAAGCGGCGCGAGATCGGCTTGTTTCAGAACAGCCACCGTTTCGCGTACCGCTTCGGCTTCGTCGACGCCGCTGGCAAAGCAGATCAGCGCGGCCCCCGTGGCGTCTTCGGGGAGTCCGTCGCCCTCCTTCCGGCCGAGTTGAACGACCAGAGTATAGACCTCCTGCCTGCGTTTCGGTTTTTCGGTCATCACTGCACCCCGCCTGATCCGCGTCGTCTTCACCGGCCTGATAACCGGGATCGCGCACGGCGAAAAGCGGAACGGCGGACTTGCAGGGGAAGGGCAGGGCGGCGGAATGTCAGGGCGTGACGAAGTTGATGCCCGGCATTCTCTCGATCTCGAACATGTCCTCCTCGTAGAGCTCGGTCACTTCCTCGACCAGCGCCTCGGTCCAGCCGGGCAGGTCCAGCTCCATTTCGATCTCGTCGGGGATGGCGAATTTGTCCAGGAAGGCCGCCACGACGCGGCGGCGCTGGATCTCGTTCACCGGCGGGTGGCTCTGCAGATAGTCGCGCATCCGTTTCATGCCCGCCTCGCTCATGATCGAGGCGTGAAAGTCATAGATCCCGTCGAGCTCGGTTTTCGGATCATGCCCGGACAGCTCGGACAGCACTTCGGGCCAGATAAGCGGCGTGTCCTCGTTGCACCAGACCGTCAGCATGGCGTCGGGATTCGCCTTCTGGATGCGGGCCACGACGTCGGACCACCTCAGGCGTCGCGGATCGATTCCGCCGGTGAATGCCTCGAAAGAGGTGTTCCTGCAGGTCGCGAAAACCGCCGGAATGAACGTCGCCGGATTGCGGATGGCAATGTGGAATTCGCATTCCGCCTGCGGAAAGAGCTGCGCCATGGCATGCGTTGTCTGACCGGCGCGGGCATAAAGCACGCCCTCGTCCAGAACCTTGGCCGGAGCGCAGATGAAGGCGGGGTTGGAGAAGATCACGCGCCCCGGCGGTCGATCCTCGTCCAGAACCGCGTCCAGAAGGGTCTGCTGCGCCTCGGCCGTGGCGGGCTTGCCATTCAGCGAACTGACCGCATCGCGCAGAAGCGGGCGGTAGTTGCTGGGGCCGGGCAGGCTGATGCCTTCCGCCTTCAGCGTGTCCGCGTTCTTGAGGAGGCATTTCAGCAGCCGGCCCTCGTCGGTGGCATGCGCGCCAAGATGATAAACGACCTGCATTGCGTTCCGCGTTTTTTTCCTCTGCCTCTTGGTTATACGAGGTTTTCTGGACAGTAAAATGGCTTTCCTGTAATGCCGCCGCATGGCCGAGCAAAACACTCAAGTTAAAAGCCCTTCGCTTCGGATCGACCCTTGGTCGATCGGCGCAGCATTGATCGCCGCGCTGGTGCTGATGCCGATTGCCTCGGTGATCTGGCTGGCATTCAACCCGGTCGCGAATGTCTGGCCGCATCTGATCGCGACGACGCTGCCCCGCTATCTGTCGAATACCGTGCTGTTGATGGGGACGGTCGCGCTTCTGTCGGCGGCGATCGGTTCGGGGGCCGCGTGGCTGGTGACGATGTATCGCTTTCCCGGCGGCCGCTGGCTGGAATGGCTGCTGCTGCTGCCGCTGGCCATCCCGGCCTATGTCGGCGCCTATGCCCTGGTCGATTTCCTGGAATATGCCGGGCCGGTGCAGAGCGGGCTGCGCGGGATTTTCGGCTGGAGCAGCGCGCAGGACTACTGGTTTCCCGAGATCCGTTCGCGCGGGGCGGCGGTCCTGGTGCTGTCGGCGGCGCTCTACCCTTATGTCTATCTGCTGACCCGCGCCGCCTTTCGCGAGCAATCCGGCGGTGTCTATGAGGTGGCGCGCGCCCTGGGCACCGGGCCGGTGGGGCGGTTCCTGCGCGTCGGCCTTCCGCTGGCCCGCCCGGCTATCGCCACGGGGGCGGCCATCGTGATGATGGAGACAGTGAACGATTACGGGGTGGTGCAGTTCTTCGCCGTTCAGACGCTGACCACCGGCATCTTCAGCACCTGGCTCGAGGGCGGAAACGCCGGCGGCGCCGCGCAGATCGCCACCGTGATCCTGGGGCTGATCCTGGCGCTCATGGCGCTGGAGAAGATCAGCCGCCGCAAGATGCGCTTCTTCAACACGACGCGCCACAGCCGCCCGGTCACGCCGATCCGGCTGGACGGGTGGCGAGCATGGGCGGCAACGACGCTTTGCGCGATCCCCTTTGCCTTCGGATTCGTGCTGCCCGTCGGGGTGATCCTGTCGCACGCGCTGAACTCGACGGATGCCTGGCTGGCACCCGGATTGCCGCAAGCCCTTCTGAACACCCTGACGGTTTGCGGCGCGGCGGCGGTGGCCACGATGACGGCGGCACTTTTTCTGGTTTATGGCGTGCGACTGACAAGCCGGGCGCTGCCGCGGTTGCTGCTGCCGGTAACGACCATCGGGTATGCGGCACCCGGCGCGGTGCTGGGGGTGGGCCTGCTGATTCCGATGGCGACGGCCGACAATGCGCTCGCCGATCTGGTACAGCGGCTGACCGGAACCGACATCGGCCTTGTGATGACCGGCTCGGCCTTCGCGATCATCTATGCCTATTGCGTGCGGTTTTTCGCGATCGCGCAGGGGGCCGCCGACAGCGCGATGGGGCGCATCACGCCCAGCCTGCCGATGGCCGCACGCTCGCTGGGCCGGACGGCGCGCGGCACGCTGACGGCCGTGTACCTGCCGCTGATACGCGGATCGATCGGCACCGGCCTGCTGCTGGTTTTCGTCGATTGCGTGAAGGAGTTGCCGGCCACGCTGCTTCTGCGCCCCTTCGGCTTCAACACGCTGGCGACGCGGGTTTATGAAAAGGCGTCGCTCGAAAACATCTCGGGCGCGGCGCCGGCGGCCCTTCTGGTCATCGCGGTGGGGCTGCTGGCGGTTCTTCTTCTGGCGCGCGCCAACCGCTGACGGCCCCGCCGGGGCTTGCCCCGTCGCCCACAGACCGCTATTTCAGAGCCGGTGCGCCCCTATAGCTCAGCTGGTAGAGCATCTGATTTGTAATCAGGGGGTCGGGAGTTCGAGTCTCTCTGGGGGCACCAAGACTTACCAAATTGTTGATCCGACGCAGTCCGATCCATATCTTGTAGCCATCACGGCAGCCGCTACGATATATTGACTCTCGCGGTCAACATAAAAGATCCCGCTACAGTTTTCTGATCCGAAGATTGTTGACGCGAAAAGTCCAGGACGGATTCAATCACCCTTTTAATGGGCCAAGAAAGGGCTGGTGATCTTATGCAGGGATAACCTGGCGACTCATCGCTACGCAATACATCTGTTAGCGCATTGGCATTCTCCTCCTCCAGCGCCGTCAGCCTGGCGGCTTCCGACACCTCCATGCCGCCATACTTGGAGTGCGCAACGAAGGTCCGGTTCACTGTCCTTGTAGCGACTGGTTCGCATTTTTCTGACAGTACTCGCCAAGGTCCTGGTTGTCTGAGCCTGCGGTTTCCGATGGCCAGACTATCCCCAAGTCGACGGGTCCAGTTGGAAAAGCATTGCCAGCTGTTCGTAGACCGCCGGTTCGTTACGTTTGAGAGCCACCGGTCTTTCGAAGAAGACTTCAACCGCCACCGCGAAAAACTCTTCCGGCCCATCCGCGCCGTAAGCGTCGAATACCGTCTTGCGCCCCGCCTGAACATGTTGAACGTGACTCTCGTATGCTTTGACGAAAACCCGCTCCCAATCGGCGAAGTTATGGGCCCTGTTGAGGTTCGGGACACCGTCGGTGTGGCCGGACAGGTCGTCGATCTGGTGGGCGAATTCATGAAACACGACGTTGTGGCCGTCCTTATCGTTTATGGCCCCCTGTTTGGTATGCGCCCAGGACAGAACGACCGGACCCCGCGCCCAACTCTCACCCATTCGTACCGTTTCGCGTTCCGTTACGACATAGCCATTGTTCTCTGTCCGTCGCGACTTGAAGGCACCCGGATAGATGAGAATTGTGCGAAGATGCTCGTACCAGGTGTCGCTATTGACGACGAGCAGGCAGGCTTGCGCAGCAATAGAAAGCTGCATTTCCTCGGTTACTTCCAACCCGTTGCACCCGATGAACTCGAACTGGTTCAGAAAGGCGTTGATCTTGCCTTCGAGCTTGCCGCGCAATTCAGACGGAAGCTTCCGAGTCAGAGGGACCTGTTCTGCGACGATGGTGCGCTGTTGATCCGAAAGCGTTGTTGCGAGAAGCCTTGTGCGGGTGTGTTGTCTCGACCAGTACCGGAAACCAAATACGCCTGCGGCGACGAGCAAGAGGATAAGAAAAACTGTCATGGGAAACGGCTCGCTCCAAGCAACTCCGAGGCCACTCGCTCACCAATCGACAGTGCGCCTTCGATGAGGCCGGGGCTCAGCTTTGATGCCTCGGACACGGCGAACCGAATGCGGCCGTCAAGATGAGGTTGCCTCAGAATGGGCGGGCCGACGTCGGGATGATCTGAAGGTTGCGAGATGTCCAGGTC
>JBAVQZ010000481.1:0-1722 GCA_049694515.1 Paracoccaceae bacterium
GGCCGGGCTTCATCAACCTGCGGCTGGCCCCCTCCGTCTGGCAGGGAGTGGTGCGCGAGGTGCTGGAGCGCGGCGCCGACTTCGGACGATCCGACATGGGCCGCGGTATCCGGGTCAACGTCGAATACGTCTCGGCCAACCCGACCGGGCCGCTGCATGTGGGCCACACCCGCGGCGCGGTGTTCGGCGACGCGCTGGCCAGCCTGCTGGATTATGCCGGGCACGAGGTGACGCGCGAATACTATATCAACGACGGCGGCGCGCAGGTGGACGTGCTGGCCCGCTCGGTCTATCTGCGCTACCTCGAGGCGCTGGGGCAGGCCGTGACCTTCGAGGACGGAACCTATCCCGGCGAATACCTGATCGAGGTGGGCGAGGCGCTGGCCCAGGAGGTCGGCGAGCAATATGTGGACCAGCCCGAAGAGGTCTGGCTGGAAGAATTGCGCGATTTCGCCACCGACCGGATGATGGACCTGATCCGGAGCGATCTGAAGGCGCTCGGCGTCGAGATGGACGTGTTCTTCTCGGAGAAATCACTCTACGGCACCGGTCAGATCGAGGCCGCGCTGAAGGCGTTGGAGGACAAGGGCCTGCTTTATGTCGGCGTGCTGGAACCGCCGAAGGGCAAGATGCCCGAGGACTGGGAGCCCCGCGAGCAGACGCTGTTCCGCTCTACCGCGCATGGCGACGACGTCGATCGGCCGGTGAAGAAATCCGATGGCGGCTGGACTTATTTCGCCCCCGACATCGCCTATCACTATGACAAGATCGAGCGGGGCTTCGATCAGTTGATCGACGTGTTCGGCGCCGATCACGGCGGCTATGTCAAGCGCATGAAGGCCGCGGTCAGCGCGCTGTCGGACGGCCGCGTGCCGCTGGACATCAAGCTGACCCAGCTTGTGAAGCTCTACCGCAACGGCGAGCCGTTCAAGATGTCCAAGCGCGCGGGCACCTTCGTCACTCTGCGCGATGTGGTCGATCAGGTTGGGGCGGACGTGACCCGCTTCGTCATGCTGACGCGCAAGAACGACGCGCCGCTGGATTTCGACTTCGCGCGTGTGCTGGAGCAGTCCAGGGACAACCCGGTTTTCTATGTGCAATACGCCCATGCGCGGATCTGCTCGGTCTTGCGAAAGGCGGCCGATGCCGGGATCGCGGCCGACGATTTGACACTGGTCGCCGCCGATCTGGACAGCCTGGAACACGCCGCCGAACTTGCGGTGGCCAAACGCCTGGCCGAATGGCCGCGCCTGGTGGAGATCGCGGCCCGCACGCATGAGCCGCACCGGGTTGCCTTCTACCTCTACGACCTGGCGTCGGACCTTCACGCACTGTGGAACAAGGGCAACGAGGAACCCGCGCTGCGCTTCCTGCAAGAGGACGACGTTGCCCTCAGCCAGTCGAAAATCGCCCTCGCCCGGGCCGTCGCCGTTGTTATTTCCGCCGGTCTTGGTATTCTTGGGGTGACCCCGGTCGAGGAAATGCGCTGACAAACAGGCGCCGCATGTCCGGGGCAGGCAGGCAAGACAGAACCGGGCGGCAAGGAAAGCCGGCCGCTCCCGGGCAGCGAGGCGGCGATGGCAGGCATAGAATACGACCAATTTCACGCGGATGACGGGCCGGGGCGGGGGCAGACCCTGCACGCGATCGTCAACTGGGCCGGGGCGCTGACCTCGGTCGCGCTGGTGGCTGGGCTGACCGTCTGGGGCTATCGGCTGATGG
>JBAVQZ010000482.1:0-16646 GCA_049694515.1 Paracoccaceae bacterium
GGCCGGGCGCCTGTCGGCCCGGCGCGCGGCCGGCCTGGTGCCGGTTATCCGCGACGTGCTGAACGAGGCGATCGCGGCTGGCGGCTCCAGCCTGCGCGACCACAGGCAGACGGATGGCGAGCTGGGATACTTTCAGCATAATTTCCGGGCCTATGGCCGCGAGGGGCAGCCCTGCACAACCCCCGGCTGCGGCGGAACAATTTCCAGAATCGTGCAATCCGGACGATCCACCTTCCATTGCGTGCAATGTCAAAGATAACTTGAACGCCAGCGTCAGGCTGCTAAGGACTCGGGCCGAACATGAACGGAGGCGTGTCCGAATGGCCTACAAGACGCTTGTCGTAGAGATCAATGACCACGTTGCCCTGATCAGGCTGAATCGTCCCGACGCGATGAACGCGCTCAACAGAGAGCTTCTGTCCGAGCTGGCCGATGCGCTGACCCAGGCGGGCGAGAACGAAAAGGTCCGCTGCATCGTTCTGACGGGGTCGGAAAAGGCGTTCGCCGCAGGGGCCGACATCAAGGAAATGAGCCAGATGAGCTTCGTCGATGCGTTCGGCGGCGATCTTTTCACCGCCGAATCGGATGCGATCCTGCGCTGCCGCAAGCCGATCATCGCCGCCGTGGCGGGCTATGCGCTTGGCGGCGGTTGCGAACTGGCGATGATGTGCGATTTCATCATTGCCGCGGACACCGCCAAGTTCGGCCAGCCCGAGATCAACCTGGGCGTGGTCGCCGGCATCGGCGGCACCCAGCGGCTGACGCGGTTCGTCGGCAAGTCCAAGGCGATGGACATGCACCTGACAGGGCGGTTCATGGATGCCGACGAAGCAGAGCGGTCGGGACTGGTGTCCCGCGTGGTTCCGGCGAAGAAACTGATGGAAGAGGTGATGGCCGCCGCCCAGAAGATCACCGAGAAATCGTCGCTGACCACGATGGCGGTAAAGGAATCCGTGAACCGCAGCTATGAGACGACGCTGCGCGAGGGGCTGCTGTTCGAGCGCCGCATGTTCCACGCGCTATTCGCGACAGAAGACCAGAAAGAGGGCATGTCGGCCTTCCTGGAAAAGCGAGAACCGCAATTCCGCGACAAATAGGGCGAAAAATACCCTGCGCCCAGTTGACTTACAGCCGAGTCGCCCATAGAAGCGCGACTTCAGATTTACGCGACCCTAAACACGGGAACACGAACCTATGGCAAATTCGCCCCAAGCAAAGAAGCGTGCCCGCGAGAACGAGCGCCGCTTCGCCGTGAACAAAGCGCGCCGGTCGCGCATCCGCACCTTCCTGCGCAAGGTCGAGGAAGCGATCGCTTCGGGCGACCAGGATGCCGCGAAGACTGCCCTTCAGCAGGCCCAGCCCGAGTTGATGCGCGGCGTGACCAAAGGTGTTCTTCACAAGAACACCGTGGCGCGCAAAATGTCCCGCCTCTCAGCCCGGGTCAAATCCCTGAGCGCCTGAGTCGCGACAGCCGATTGAACCGATCAAGGACGTATCCGACCGGATGCGTCCTTTTTCATTTTTTTGGCCCATTGTTGCATTTTTTCCCGGATTGCCACCGTCGCAAAAGGGCTTTTCGGATTCTCCCGAACTATCCACAAGTCAAGCGCGAAGTTCTGTTGTCGGACTTCTCACAGCCTTGCTATCTTCAGCCTGCGATTCACATCGTCTTGGGGGGACATGACGTGAGCAGCACACCGTCCGCGTGACAGAATACCGGTCGTCACTGCCGGTTCTTTCAAACGGGGACGTGGCGCTCGCGTGGGGTCGAGACGGTCTGCAAAGTGGGGCTTTGCAGATCGCTCGGTTCAAGCGGATTTGCCGACGCGGCTTTCACCGTGGGCGGCAGAAACCAATCATGTCCGGAAGACCGCGCGGAAGCGAAGCATGACGACCAAGGCCGGAAATTGCCCGGCACGTCCGGTTGTCCTGTGGAAGCTGTCAGGAATCTGCTGCGCGCGGATTTGAAACCATGGCGCCCGGCCACACGGCCGGGGGCGGGTTTCATTCTTCCGTCCCAGCCTTGTCGGATCGTCGCGCGACCAATCAGCGACCGGACAGAATTCCGGCGTTCAGGAGGGTGGTGTGAGACATCGGGGACGGATGCTGGAGCGGTCAAAAATGACGGAAGAAAATTGGGGAACGATATGCAAGGACATTCAGGAATCGATCGGCGAAAACAATTTCACCACTTGGATCAAGCCGCTTGAGCTGCGTGGTCTTCGGGACGGCGTTGCGCATTTCAACGTGCCCACGAGTTTTGTCGCCGATTGGGTTTCACGCAATTTCGGGGACGAAATCCTTCATCATCTGACGCGCAACGGCGCCACCGTCGATCGTCTGCATTTCGAGGTGAACGGCCGACGGCCCGCCGCAGCGCAGCCAGCAGAGGAACAGCCCGTGCAATCTGACCCCAAGGCGGCCGCGAAGCCGGCGCCGGCGCGTTCGGAAGGGGAGCTTCTGGCCGCCCCCATCGACACGCGTTTCACCTTCGACAGTTTCGTTGTCGGCAAGCCGAACGAACTGGCCCATGCCGCTGCACGCCGCGTGGCCGAAGGCGGCAAGGTCACCTTCAACCCGTTGTTCCT
This sequence comes from Paracoccaceae bacterium, assembly GCA_049694515.1. Classification (GTDB taxonomy): domain Bacteria; phylum Pseudomonadota; class Alphaproteobacteria; order Rhodobacterales; family Rhodobacteraceae; genus JADQCB01. The sequence continues at coordinate 2,589 of JBAVQZ010000482.1, forward strand.
GTATGGCGGCGTCGGTCTGGGCAAGACCCACCTGATGCACGCGATCGCATGGGAGCTTCGCAACCGGTCGCCGGAACTGCGCGTGGTCTATCTGTCGGCCGAGCAGTTCATGTACCGCTTCGTGCAGGCGCTGCGCGAGCGCGACACGATGGGCTTCAAGGAGTTGTTCCGGTCGGTCGATGTGCTGATGGTCGATGACGTGCAGTTCATCGCCGGCAAGGACAGCACGCAGGAGGAGTTCTTCCACACGTTCAATGCACTGGTGGACCAGAACAAGCAGATCATCATCTCGGCGGATCGCGCGCCGGGAGAGATCAAGGACCTGGAGGACCGGATCAAGAGTCGTCTGCAAAGCGGTCTTGTCGTCGACCTGCACCCGACGGATTACGAGCTGCGCCTGGGCATTCTTCAGCAGAAGGTGGAGGATCATCGCGCGCAATATCCCGAGCTGGTGATAAATGGCGGCGTGCTGGAGTTTCTGGCGCACCGCATATCCACCAATGTGCGCGTGCTCGAAGGCGCGCTGACCCGTCTGTTCGCCTTCGCCTCGCTGGTGGGCAAGGAGATCACGCTGGACCTGGCCCAGGATTGCCTGGCCGACATCCTGCGCGCCTCGGACCGCAAGGTGACGGTGGAGGAGATCCAGCGCCGAGTGGGCGAGCATTTCAACGTCCGCCTGTCCGACCTGATCGGACCCAAGCGCAACCGCATCGTGGCACGGCCGCGTCAGATCGCGATGTATCTGGCCAAGCAGCTCACCTCGCGCTCTCTGCCGGATATCGGGCGCCGGTTCGGCGGACGGGATCACACCACGGTCATGCACGCGGTAAAGCGCATTGACGAGCTGCGTGGCACCGATCACCAGATCGCTGAGGATCTGGAGCTTCTTCGCCGCATGCTCGAGGCTTGACCGCCACAGGGGGCGTCCGGCCTTGACGCCCCCGTCAAACCGTCAGAAAGTCCACAAAAGTCTTGAGCCGCAGGCGGAAACGGATAGGTTCGCCTTCCCGGCGGCATGAGGAGCGAGGGTATGAAATTCAGCATCGAACGTGGCACGCTGCTAAAGGCCGTGAGCCAGGCACAGTCGGTGGTCGAACGTCGCAACACCATCCCGATCCTTGCCAACGTGCTGATCGAGGCGGACAGCAATTCGGTCAGTTTCCGCGCCACCGACCTGGATATCGAAGTGGTGGACAAGACCGTCGCGCAGGTCGAGCGGCCGGGCGCCACCACGGTGTCGGCCGTCACCCTGCACGAGATCGTGCGCAAACTGCCTGATGGGGCGCTGGTGCAGCTCAGCGACGACGGGACCAGCGGCCGCTTGACCGTCGAGGCCGGACGCTCCAACTTCTCGCTCGCGACGCTGCCGAAGGAAGACTTCCCGGTGATGGCCTCGTCGGAATACACGGCGAATTTCTCGGCCCCCGCGCCGGTGCTGCGGCGGCTGTTCGACAAGTCGAAATTCGCGATCTCGACGGAAGAGACACGGTATTACCTCAACGGCGTCTACATGCATGTGGCCGATGGCGAGGGAGGGCGCAAACTGCGCTGCGTGGCCACTGACGGGCACCGGCTGGCCCGGATCGACGCCGACCTGCCGGAAGGTGCGGAAACGATGCCGGGCGTGATCGTCCCGCGCAAGACGGTGGGCGAACTTCGCAAGCTGCTTGAGGACGACGATTCCGCCATCGCAGTCTCGGTCAGCGAAACGAAGGTGCGTTTCGCCACGCCCGAGATCACCCTCACCTCGAAGGTCATCGACGGCACCTTCCCGGATTACACCCGCGTGATCCCGCAGGGAAACACTCGCAAGCTGGAGGTGGACGCCTCCGAGTTCGCCCGCGCGGTGGATCGTGTCGCGACCGTGTCCTCGGAACGCTCGCGCGCCGTCAAGCTGTCGCTCGACGAGGACCGGCTGATCCTGTCTGTCAACGCACCCGATGCCGGCGCGGCGGAGGAAGAGCTTGCCGTGGCCTATGGCGACGAGCCGCTGGAGATCGGATTCAACGCGAAATACCTTCTGGAGATCGCAAGCCAGGTGGACCGCGAAAACGCGGTGTTCCTGTTCAACTCGGCCGGCGATCCGACGCTGATGCACGAAGGCAACGACACCTCGGCGGTCTATGTCGTGATGCCGATGCGCGTGTGAGCACACCTGCCCCGCGGATTTTCTTGCCCCCGGCGGGCGTATTTTCAACAGGAAGAAGGGGGCGGGGATGGGCATCCTGGCCCTGAAAGCTCTGACGCTGTCGCATTTCCGGTCGCACAGATCCGCGCGGTTGGAACTGGACGGCCGGCCGGTGGCGGTCTTCGGGCCGAACGGGGCGGGCAAGACCAACATCCTCGAGGCGGTCTCGCTTCTGTCTCCGGGGCGCGGGCTGCGCCGGGCCGCGGCCGAGGAAATGGCCCGGCGCCCCGAGGCGCTGGGCTGGAAGGTCTCTGCCTTGCTGCAGAGCCTGCACCAAGTCCATGAGGTCGAAACTTGGGCCGAAGGCGGCGCGCCGCGTGCGGTCAGAATCGACGGGAAGGGCGCACCGCAGCTGGCGTTGGGGCGGATCGCGCGGGTTCTGTGGCTTGTGCCGTCCATGGACCGCCTCTGGATCGAGGGCGCCGAGGGACGCCGGAGGTTTCTGGACCGGATGACACTGAGCTTTGCGCCGGGCCATGCCGAGGCGTCGCTCAGCTATGACAAGGCCATGCGGGACCGCAACCGCCTGCTGAAAGACCAGGTGCGCGACGCGGCGTGGTATGGCGCGCTGGAAGCCCAGATGGCGAAAGCGGGTGCCGTGATCATGGCGAACCGGGAGATGGCGCTGGCGCGCATTGGCGAGGCTCAGGAGGGGGCAGAGACAGCATTTCCTGCCGCCCTGCTGGCACTGGCCGGCCCGGAAGGCGCTGATACACCGGCCAACGAAGATGCGCTGACGTCGGCCTTTGCAGAAGGGCGAGCGCGGGACCTTCTCGCCGGACGCACGCTGATCGGCCCGCACCGCGCCGATCTTGAGGCGGTCTATGCCGCCAAGAGCGTGCCGGCCCCGCAGTGCTCCACCGGCGAACAGAAGGCGCTGCTGATCTCGCTGATCCTGGCGAACGCCCGCGCACTGTCGCAGGATTTCGGCGCCCCGCCGATCCTGCTGCTGGACGAAGTGGCGGCGCATCTGGATGCGGGCCGCCGTGCCGCGTTGTATGACGAGATATGCGCGCTGGGGGCGCAGGCCATCATGACCGGCACCGACGCCGGGCTTTTCGAGGCGATGGGAACCCGCGCGCAGTCTTTCGAAGTGACCGAAAACGACGGCGTCAGCCATATCGAGGAAAGGAACATCCCATGACCCCGCAACGTGTCACGCTCATCACCCTGGGGGTCGAGGATCTGGAGCGGTCGAAGGATTTCTATGGCGCATTGGGCTGGACACCTGCCGAGGGACCGGAGGGCGTGGTGTTCTATCAGATGAAAGGGATGGTGCTGGGCCTGTTCGGGCGCAACGATCTGGCGGCCGACCAGGGACGGCCGGACGCCGTGCTGGGCACCGGGGCAATGACGCTGGCGCAAAACTTCCCGACGAAGGAGGAGGTGGACGCGGCTTATGCCTGTGCGCTGGAGTCCGGGGCAACCGCCCTGAAGGCGCCGGAGGAGGTATTCTGGGGCGGATACTCGGGATATTTCGCTGACCCTGACGGTCATGTATGGGAACTGGCGATGAACCCGTTCTGGCCACTGGCCGAAGACGGCTCCCTGACGCTGCCGGAGAGAACATGAGCATTTCGCCCACCGATCTCGCGCTTTACGCGGGCGCGCTTGTCATCCTGTTTTTCACACCGGGCCCCGTCTGGCTGGCGCTGACGGCGCGGGCGCTGTCCGGCGGGTTCAACGCCGCCTGGCCGCTGGCGCTGGGCGTGGTCATCGGCGACGCACTGTGGCCGCTTCTGGCGATTCTCGGGGTCAGCTGGATCGTCTCGGTCTTCGACGGCTTCATGACGTTGCTGCGATACGTCGCCAGCGTGATCTTCCTGTTGATGGGTTTTCTGCTAATCCGCAACGCGGGCCGATCCATCGCCAGCGACAGCCGCCTGACACGGCCCGGGATGTGGGCGGGGTTCATCGCCGGGATGGCGGTGATCCTGGGCAACCCGAAGGCGATCCTGTTCTACATGGGGGTCTTGCCTGGGTTCTTCGACCTGACGCGAATGACCGGCGCGGACATCGCGACGATCATGACGGTTTCCATGATCGTGCCGTTTGTCGGCAACCTGTGCTTCGCGCTCTTCATCGACCGCGCCAGGCGGCTTTTGACCTCGCCCAGGGCACTGAAACGCACGAACATGACGGCCGGCGCGCTGCTGATGCTGGTGGGGCTTGTGATTCCCTTCACATGACACCAAATCTTGTGTGTTGCGCGTGACAATCCCCCCAGACTTCCCTATAAAATGCCAAACACTCAAAGGAAGGCTCTCATGGCCGAAGAAGCACATGTGCCAGAAGAGTACGGCGCGGAATCCATCAAGGTTCTCAAGGGCTTGGAGGCTGTCCGCAAGCGCCCCGGGATGTATATCGGGGATACGGACGACGGATCGGGCCTGCACCACATGGTCTATGAGGTCGTGGATAACGGCATCGACGAGGCGCTGGCCGGTCACGCCGACGCCGTGACGGTGAAAATTCACGCCGACAATTCCGTTTCCGTAAGCGACAACGGCCGCGGCATCCCGGTCGATATCCACGCGGGCGAGGGCGTCAGCGCGGCGGAGGTCATCATGACCCAGCTGCATGCCGGCGGGAAGTTCGACCAGAACAGCTACAAGGTGTCGGGCGGCCTGCATGGCGTGGGCGTTTCGGTGGTCAACGCGCTGTCCGACTGGCTGGAACTTAGGATCTGGCGCAACGGTAAAGAGCACTACGCCCGCTTCGAGCGTGGCGAGACGGTCGAACATTTGCGCGTCGTCGGCGACGCCAACGGCCGCAAGGGCACCGAGGTGCGGTTTCTCGGGTCCACCACCACGTTCTCGAACCTCGACTACAACTTCAAGACGCTGGAAAGCCGCCTGCGCGAGCTGGCTTTCCTGAATTCCGGCGTGCGCATCATCCTCGAGGATGAGCGCCCGGCCGAGCCGCTCAGGTCGGAACTGTTCTATGAGGGCGGCGTGCGCGAATTCGTGCGTTACCTGGACCGCCACAAACACGCGGTCATGCCCGACCCGATATTCATGACCGGCGAGAAGGACGGCATCGGCGTCGAGGTCGCGATGTGGTGGAACGACAGCTACCACGAGACGGTGCTGCCCTTCACCAACAACATCCCGCAGCGCGACGGCGGCACCCACATGGCCGGCTTCCGCGGCGCGTTGACCCGCACGATCAACAGCTATGCCCAGTCCAGCGGCATCGCCAAGCGCGAGAAGGTCAACTTCACCGGCGATGATGCGCGCGAGGGGCTGACCTGTGTGCTGTCGGTGAAGGTGCCCGACCCGAAATTCAGCTCCCAGACCAAGGACAAGCTGGTCAGTTCCGAGGTCCGGCCCGCCGTGGAAAGCCTGGTCAACGAGAAGCTGTCCGAGTGGTTCGAGGAGCATCCGAATGAGGCGCGCCAGATCGTCGGCAAGATAATCGAGGCCGCGCTGGCCCGCGAAGCCGCCCGCAAGGCGCGCGAGCTGACACGGCGAAAGACCGCGATGGATGTGGCCTCCCTGCCCGGAAAGCTGGCCGATTGCCAGGAGAAGGACCCGGCGCTGTCAGAGCTTTTCCTGGTGGAGGGCGACTCCGCCGGCGGCTCGGCCAAACAGGGCCGGTCACGGCAAAACCAGGCCGTGCTGCCGCTGCGCGGCAAGATCCTGAACGTCGAGCGCGCGCGTTTCGACCGGATGCTGGGCAGCCAGGAGATCGGCACGCTGATCACCGCGCTGGGCACCGGCATCGGCCGCGACGAATTCGACATCGGCAAGCTGCGCTACCACAAGATCGTCATCATGACAGACGCCGACGTGGACGGCGCGCATATCCGGACGCTGCTTCTGACCTTCTTCTTCCGGCAGATGCCCGAGATCATCGAGGGCGGATACCTCTATATCGCGCAGCCGCCGCTCTACAAGGTGGCGCGGGGCAAGTCCGAGGTCTATCTCAAGGACCAGCCTGCGCTTGAGGACTACCTGATCCAGATGGGTGTCGACGGCGCTATGCTGCGGCTTGGCACCGGCGAGGAGATCACCGGTCAGGATCTGGCCCGCGTGGTCGATGAGGCGCGACAGGTGCGGCGCATCCTCGGCGCGTTCCCGACACACTATCCCAGCCACATCCTGGAACAGGCCGCCATAGCTGGCGCCTTCCTTCCGGGCGAGGTGGACGCCGACCTTCAAGGAACGGCCGACGCGGTGGCGGAACGGCTTGATCTTGTCGCGCTGGAATACGAGCGCGGCTGGGAAGGACGCGTGACCCAGGATCACGGCCTGCGCTTCAGCCGGATGCTGCGCGGCGTGGAAGAGGTTCGTACGCTGGATGGGCAGGTACTCCGGTCCGGCGAGGCGCGGCGGCTGGGCGGGCTGACCGCAAAACTGCAGGAGGTTTACGGCAAGCCGGCCACATTGGTCCGCAAGGACCGGGAGATCCCGATCTATGCGCCCAGCGACCTGCTCGATTCGATCCTGAACGAAGGCGAAAAGGGTCTGTCGCTCCAGCGTTACAAGGGCCTGGGAGAGATGAACCCAAACCAGCTTTGGGAAACCACGCTCGACCCCGAAGCGCGCACCCTTTTGCAGGTGCGTATCGAGGATGTAGCCGAGGCCGATGACATATTCACCAAACTGATGGGCGATGTCGTCGAACCGCGCCGCGATTTCATCCAGTCCAACGCACTGAGCGTGGCAAACCTCGACTTCTGATCTGGTGTAGCGGGTCTGCCAATCCTGCGGCAATGGTACTTTCTTCACCGCAGCGATGACGAACTGAGCGAGGCTGCGGCGCGCGTCCAGGGCTTTGTCCTGGACCAAGAGGGCGCCCTCCTTCCGTTGTGAGGGACGCGAGCCAAGACCCTTCCGGAGCTGTTCGAACAGGAGGAAAAATGGCGACCCCGGCAGGACTCGAACCTGCAACCTATCCCTTAGGAGGGGATTGCTCTATCCAGTTGAGCCACGGGGTCACGGCTTCCTTGTTGCCGGAAATCCGAACAGTTTCAACCCCGCGCATCATCGCCTACACAGGGCTTGGACAAGTGTTCCGTTTACCGCTAACTTGAACGTACTCTCCCAGCTTCGGGGTTATCCAGTGACACACTCTCCGCCTTCCCGTCCACCGCGCCCGCTGACCCTGAGGGACGTGTCCGAGGCGTCGGGCGTCAGCGAAATGACCGTAAGCCGCGTGCTCCGCAACCGTGGTGATGTCAGCCAGAGCACCCGCGAAAAGGTCCTGGAGGCTGCGAAAAGGCTGGGTTACGTGCCCAACAAAATCGCCGGTGCGCTGGCCTCTCAGCGGGTCAACCTTGTGGCGGTGATCATCCCCTCGATGTCCAACATGGTCTTTCCCGAGGTGATGACCGGCATAACCGAGGTGCTGGAGGACGGCCCGTTGCAGCCGGTCGTGGGCATCAGCCACTATCAGCCCGAGCGCGAGGAGCGCGTTCTCTACGAGATGCTGTCATGGCGTCCCTCGGGCGTGATCATCGCCGGGCTGGAACACAGCGCGCCGTCCCGCGCGATGCTGGTAAACGCCGGCATCCCGATCGTCGAGATCATGGACACGGATGGCGAGCCGGTGGACTCGGTCGTCGGCATTTCGCATCGCCGCGCCGGGATCGAGATGGCGAAAGAGATCGTCAAGGCCGGCTACAAGCGCATCGCTTTCCTCGGCACGAAAATGCCGCTGGACCATCGCGCGCGGAAGCGATTCGAGGGGTTCACCGGCGCGCTGGCCAAGGCCGGGATCGAGATTACCGATCACGAGTTCTACTCGGGTGGCTCGGGCCTTCTGAAGGGGCGCGAGCTGACCCAGACGGTTCTCGAACGCACGCCAAACCTGGATTTCCTCTATTATTCCAACGACATGATTGCGGCGGGCGGTCTGCTCTACTGTCTCGACAACGGTATCGACGTTCCGGGCCAGGTCGGCATCGCCGGCTTCAACGGGATCGAACTTCTGGACGGGCTGAACCCGCAGATCGCGACGATGGACGCCTGCCGGCGCGAGATCGGGCGCAAAGCCGCCGAAATCATTGCCGACAGCACTGATGCCGGTGTCGTCCATGCCGGCGAACGTGTCGAATTGGCGCCGAAGCTGAACGTCGGCAAGACGCTTCGGCGGCGCTGAGCCGGGCGTGGACAAGCCGGCGGCGTTCGTGTTTAACGCCGGTGATTTCCAGCCCGCCCCGCGCGGCCGAACTGAGGCACCCCGATGATTGATGTCTCGATCGTCATCCCGATGAAAAACGAGGCCGGGAACGTCGAAATGCTGCTGGGCGAAATTGCCGGGGCCTGCGACGGCCGCATCTCCTATGAGGTCATCGCGGTCGATGACGGATCGACCGACGGGACCGCCGAACAGATCGGCGCCATGCGAAAAAATTACCCTGGTTTGCGGCTGTTGCAGCATCCGCACTCCGCCGGGCAGAGTGCTAGCGTCCACAGCGGCGTTCTGGCGGCACGGGGGCGCGTGGTTTGCACCCTGGACGGGGACGGCCAGAACCCGCCGGCCGAGTTGCCGAAGCTGTTCACACCCTTGCTGGAGGATGACACCGGGCGCCTCGGCCTCGTTGCGGGCCAGCGCGTCGGGCGGCAGGACACGGCTTCGAAGAAGCTCGCCTCGCGCTTCGCCAACGGGTTGCGCGCGCGCGTCCTGAAGGACGGCACGCGCGATACCGGCTGCGGGCTCAAGGGGTTTCGCCGCGATGCCTTCCTGAGACTACCCTATTTCGATCACATGCACCGCTACCTCCCCGCACTGTTCCGGCGAGACGGCTGGCAGGTGGCGCTGGTGGACGTGTCGCACAGGGAGCGCCACGCGGGCAGATCGAACTATAACAACCTCCAGCGCGGGCTGGTCGGCATTTACGATCTGATCGGCGTCGCTTGGCTGATCCGCCGCCGCAAGAAGGCGCAACCGACTGAGATCGAACTGAAAGGCCCGGTGCAGCGCGATGATTGAAACGGTATTTTCCTGGTTGCACGTCCAGTCCTGGGGCGAGTTCTGGTGGGTCGCGATCGGCCTTGGCGGGCAGCTGATGTTCACCGCCCGCTTCCTGGTGCAATGGATCGCCTCGGAACGCGCGGGCCGTTCGATCGTGCCGCTGGCCTTCTGGTATTTCTCGGTGGCGGGCGGTGTCATCCTTTTCGCCTACGCGGTCTATCGCAAGGACCCTGTGTTCATCCTTGGCCAGTCGATGGGGCTGTTCATCTATCTGCGGAACCTGTTTCTGATCCACGCGGAAAGACGCCGCATCTGAGCCGCCCGGACCTCTGGGCCGTCAGCTTTCCGCGCCGGTTTCGACGGTGAGCCCGGAAATCTCGAATTCCAGCCAGAGCCGATAGCACTCGTCGGTCTGCTCGACATGCGTTTCGGTGCCAAGCTGGCCGGCGAAAGCGTCGATCAGCCGGGAGCCCAGTCCGCCGGGGGCTGCGCCCTCCTGAAGGGCGAGCGGTGTTCCGCGGGAATTGGCCACCTCGAAGAACACGCGCCCGCCGCCCTGCTCACGCAGCGTCACCCGCACCCAGGGCGCGCTGCCTTCCGCCGGCTGGCCGATGTATTTCAGCGCGTTGGTCGCGGCCTCGGCCGCCAGAAGCGACAGCGGAACCGCCTGGTCGGGATACAGCATCACGTTATCGAACGCCTCTTCGACCTCGATTCCGTCACCGGGCGAGGCGCTGACCGAAACGGTCTGATCGAAGATTTCCTTCAGCAGCGGGCCGAAGCTCACGCGCGAAAGTTCGGGCGTGGTGTAAAGATTGCGATGTATCGTCGCCAGCCCCAGGACCCGGTCCTGAACCTGTTTCAACGCGGCCGCGGCCTCGGGCGAATGGGCCTGGCGGATCTGCATGTTTATGATCGACGAGATAAGTTGAAGATTGTTCTTCACGCGGTGATGGACTTCGCGCAACAGCACGTTCTTCTCGTGCAGCATGTCCTCCATCCGCGCCTCGTCGGCGATGATGGTTTCGGTCATCCGCCGGAAGGTTTCGGCCATCTCGCGCAGTTCGAATGGCGTACCCGGCGCCATCGGCGTGGGGTCAACGCGGCGGCCGCGGGCAAAGAGCCGCATTCGGGCCCGCAGTGCCGCGACATGGCGAATGACCAGGCGATGAACGGCGAAATAGGCAACGGTCAGGCTGACCAGCCACATCAGGATCGGAAACAATACCACTGTCACCCGCGACAGTATCGAGCCGACGAGGCGCGATTGCAGGCTCCAGCTTCCGATTGCGAAAACCTCGTTCTCGACCACCGGGATCACGGCAAAGACGCGCGCCTCGCCGGCCATGTTCCGACCGGTGAACGTTGTCTCCCCGACATTGACCAGCGATTTCAGCGTCCGGTTGCGCGGCAGGATGGGCGTGACATCGTTGGCGCCGCCCGCCGCGCTCAGGACCTCGCCTTCCGAGTTGAAGGTGATCAGGTCCACCGGACGCTGCAGGTCCACGCCCTTGAGGTTCTGTGCGAGGCGGGCATGAGGCACCGCGATGACCACCATCCCGTCCAACCGCGGCCCGTCGAGGATCGGATAGCTTACAAGAAGCAGCGGCGGCCCCGCGGCGCCGCCGGTTCCGCTGAGCGTGACATGGGGCTTCGGGTCTTCCTTCATCTCGGCGAAGATTTCGCGCATGTCGGCCCCGGTGCCGGAACTGCACATCACCTTGCCGTCAGTCCCGATGAAGGCCGCATGAGTGAAATTGCCGGTCACCCTCACGTATTCCGCCAGTTGCCGGGCGCAGCCTGCCGTTTCGTGGCGCATCGCTCTGGAAATCGTCGCCAGCGCCTCGGCCGCGCCCAGTGCGCGCTCCACCAGAAGCCGCTCGGGCGTGGCGGCATGTTCTGTCAGTGCGGTCAGAGTCAAGGCGGATCGAGTCTGCGCCTCGCGCACGACGCCAAAGGTCTGCGCGACGGCGATCAGGCCCAGCGGCAGCAGCGCGACGGACAGCAGAAGCGCCAGCCTGACACCCAGCCCCTGAACGATTCGCGAGAGCACCGAGCCTTCCGGCATGCGGGGCCGCCTCAGCCCAGTTTCCCGCCCGAGGCGGAAATCACCGCGCGGGTCGCCTGATCCGTCAATTCCATCGACTCGCCATCCACAAGATGCAGGAGTTCCGCCAGTCTCTGGCGGCCCCGGTTGGCGCGGCTCTTGATCGTGCCCACCGCGCAGCCGCACATTTCGGCCGCGTCCTCATAGGAAAAGCCGGAGGCGCCGACAAGGATCAATGCTTCGCGCTGCTCGTCGGGCAGTTTCTCGAAAGCACGCGCGAAATCCAGAAGCGCCAAGCGCCCGTCATGCGCCGGTTTCTCGGACAATCGCGCGGAAAATGCGCCGTCGATGTCGGCCACCTCGCGGCGCGCCTTGCGGCGGGACGAATAGAAGGTGTTGCGAAGGATCGTGAACAGCCAGGCGCGCATATTCGTGCCAGGCTCGAAGCTGTCGATATGACTCCAGGCCTTGACGATGGTATCCTGCACCAGATCGTCGGCCGACGACCGGTTGCGGGTCAGACTCAATGAAAATGCCCGCAGCGCGGGCAGATGGGTGACAATCTCGTCACGGGGATCTTCCCGGCTCATCGGTTGCCGTCCTGTTTCTTCAATCTTTCCAGCAGTTCCTTGAAGCGGTCCGGAATCTCCTCTTCCAGGTTCGACTGATAGACCCGGCGCAGATTCTCGTCGATCTGACGGTTCAGCCGTGACTTCTCGTCTTTTTGCACTTTCACACCTTCGTGTTACCCCGGCCGCCAGCAGACGCGGCTATTTTCGGAACCCAACGCCGCGTATAGACGTTAGGTTCCTTGAAAAAGGTTCAAAAGGTTCAATTCCATGAGTAAAGAAGCCAACCCGTCAGATTTCGCAACCACAGTGGGCCGGGAACTGCCGTTTCTGCGCCGCTATGCGCGGGCGTTGACCGGTAATCAGACGACAGGCGACAGCTATGCCGCCGCCACGCTTGAGGCGCTGCTTGAGGATCGTTCGATATTCGAGACCGCCACCTCGCCGCGCGTGGCCCTGTTCAAGGCGTTTCACGTCATCTGGTCCAGCGCCGGTGCGCCGGTGGCCGAGGCCGAGGGCGGCATCGCGGCGCGCGCCCAGAAACATCTTGCGGCGCTGACGCCCAACACCCGCGAGGCGCTGCTGCTGAACACGATCGAGGAGTTCAGCTTCGCCCAGATCGCCGATATCATGCAGATAGACCGGAATGAGGTCGAGCATCTGGTGCAGCTTGCCCATACCGAGATGGAGGACAGCATCGCCGGCAAGATCCTGGTGATCGAGGACGAGGCGATCATCGCCATGGACATCCAGAGCATCGTCGCCGCCATGGGGCACGGTATCACCGGCGTGGCCCGCACGAGGGACGGCGCCGTGCGGCTGGGTCAGCGGGAGCGCCCCGACCTGATCATGGCCGACATCCAGCTGGCCGACAATTCCAGCGGCATCGACGCGGTGAACGATCTTCTGGAGCATTTCGGCGACATCCCGGTGATCTTCGTCACAGCCTTCCCCGAACGGCTGCTGACCGGTGAACGGCCGGAGCCCGCCTTCCTGATCTCCAAGCCCTATACCGAGGAGCAGGTCCGCTCGGCCGTGAGCCAGGCGATGTTCTTTGCCTCGACCGAGACGCTGAGAGCCTGAGCGCAAACGCGCAGAAAAGAACGGTCCGCCGCATTTGGTGAGCCGTCTTTTTCGGTGTGCCAGACACGCTCATGGGCTACCGCGCCGGGATGTCACAAGCGTGCCGGTTCTGAACGCGGGCGCCGAATGGCCCTGACCGAATGAAATGAATTCATTTGCGAACATCAACTGCCCTGCCGCGCCGGAGCATGGTTTCGTGCCTCAATGCTCCCGATGATACAGGGCATGACCCAAGATCGCTGCGAAGAACAATCCCATAAAAATCACGAACAACAGCTGCGCTATCCCGGCCGAGGCGGTTGCCAAACCGCTGAATGCGAATATGCCTGCAAGCGTGGCAACGCCCAGAAATACGAGTATCCAGAACATCTGTCGTATCCTTCCGGTGGGATTTCGGCTTCTTGCCGCCTCCATTGAGAATACAACTTGATCAAGGCCCGCCGGTTCCGTGCTGGCCCCGAGGTGCGACAGGGCGCCGGTGCCTTCAGTAGTCGCGCTGATAGAAGATGCCGACGCTGGTATCGCCTGAATTCGTCACGCCGCCCTTGACGGTGAGCTTCGGCGAGACGTCGAGGTTGAGGTCGATCCGGGTCTCGCCCGTGCTGTCCACCGTCACATCGGTATATACGTTCTCCGAGATATATTTTCCCGCCCGCACGGCGGTGCCGCCATCGGTTGTCGATGTGACATCGAGGTCATCAAGGCCGAAATTCTTTCGCAGGCTCGCGACGATTCCGCCGCCGCCCTTCCCGGCCAGTGTGGCGACCGCGCTGGCCAGCTGCGCCGCCTGGAAGGGCGACAGATTGGTGATGCCGCGTCCGAACAGAAGCTGCGCCAGCACCTCGTCCTGCGGCAGTTCCGGCTGCGACGAGAAGGTGACCTGCAGATCGCTGACCAGCCCTTCGGTGATGATCCGCACGGTCGTATCGCCCGCCTGCGACGTGGCGACGAAGCGCACATAAGGGTCGAACTTGCCCTGAAGCCGAACAAGGCCCTCATCCAGCGTCAGACGCTTTCCAAGGATTTCGAGGCGCCCCCGGATCAGGTCGAACTGGCCGCTTGGCACCACGTTGGAGGTCGTGCCCGTAAGGCGAAGCTGCCCCCCCAACTCGGCATCCAGCCCGCGGCCGCGCACGAAAATACGGTTCGGCGCAAGAAGCCGCAGGTCGAGGCCAAGCCCCGCGCCGGCACTGGTTTGAGCGCCGCCGTCCCCCGGTCCGCCGTTTATGCCCGCCCGGGCGCGGGTGGCG
>JBAVQZ010000483.1:0-2345 GCA_049694515.1 Paracoccaceae bacterium
GCCACGCAGCGCCTCGGCCGCGCGCACCTGATCGGGGGTCAGCGCCTTGCCCGGCGCCGCCGGATCCAGCCGGGGATAGGGCGTGTCGCGCGGCGTGTCCTCCTCCAGGATCGCGCCCTGTTTGACCAGCCCCTTGATGACCGACGTCGAAACCCCCGCCATTTGCGACAGCTCACCCAGGGTGAAGGCGAGCCCACCATATTCCTCCATCAGCGCCAACACGCGGGACCGCGCATCGGTCATCCGGTCGGGATCAGCATGACCCAGCCGATAGATCGTCTTCATAGACACCGCGCCGCCGAGGCCCGGCGCGCGGGTGGCAAGGCGCAGCATCGCGGGCAGCGGCGTAAGTGTGTAATCGGCTGCGCGGATCAGGAATTCGCGCATCTCGCAGCGCATCGGGGCCGCGTCCAGCACACGGGTGATCGACCGCACCTTCGCCAGGTCATACCCGCCCTCGCCCGGCCCCCAGACGACGCCCAGCACCCTGCGCGGCCCCAATGGCACCTCGACGAACGCGCCAATGTGGCAGCCGCCCTCGGGCGCGCGGTAGTCCAGCGTCCGGTCCAGCGGTTGCGTGGTCAGAACCGCCACCAGCGCCCCTTCGTCAAAGAAATCGGGCAGGGTCATCTCAGGGCGGCCTCACATCGGCTTTCGGGGTTTCCGCGTTTGGTTCTATCGGGTATCAGGGACGCAAAATGGCACAGTCAAGCAGAGGACCGCCACCATGAAATTCTTTGTCGATACCGCCGACGTCGATGCGATCGCCGAGCTGAATGAGTTGGGCATGGTCGATGGCGTGACCACGAACCCGTCGCTGATCATGAAATCGGGCCGGGATATCCGCGAGGTCACCAAGCACATCTGCGAAATGATCGAGGGGCCCGTCTCGGCCGAAACGGTCGCGCTGGATTCCGCCGGCATGATTGCCGAGGGGCGCGAGCTGGCCAAGATCGCCGACAACATCGCCATCAAGGTGCCGCTGACCTGGGACGGGCTGAAGGCCTGCCGCGTGCTGTCGGGGGAAGGGCGCATGGTCAACGTCACGCTGTGCTTTTCCGCCAATCAGGCGCTGCTGGCGGCCAAGGCCGGCGCGACCTTCATCTCGCCCTTTATCGGGCGGCTGGACGATCTGAACATCGACGGGATGGAGGTGATCTCGGACATCCGCACGATCTATGACAATTACGGGTTCGAGACGCAAATCCTCGCCGCCTCGATCCGCACCGCCAACCATATGAAAGAAGCCGCCCTGATCGGCGCCGATGTGGCCACCGCGCCGCCCGCCGTGATCAAGGCGATGGCCAGCCACGCCCTGACCGACAAGGGGCTGGACGCTTTCCTGAAGGATTGGGAAAAAACGGGGCAGAAAATCCTGTAACTTTCGTGTAAGGTCTCGCGCAACTGATAAAAAGATGAGGCAGCGATGAGCGGCACGGCCCTGACCGAATCGAAGTTGCGCGAGAAGATCATCGCGGACCCCGATGTCATTCTGGACGACCGGGACTTGATGCGTGCGCTTATCGCGGCGAACGAGAAAAGCCTGGGCGGCAACATCATCGACCTGCGCGGCATCGCGATGGAGCGGCTCGAGGCGCGGCTCGAGCGTCTGGAAGACACCCACCGCTCGGTGATCGCCGCCGCCTATGAGAACCTCGCGGGCACCAACCAGGTGCATCGCGCGGTGCTCAAGCTTCTGGACCCGGCGGAATTCGAAGCCTTCCTGCGCAGTCTCGACGACGAGGTCGCCGACATCCTGCGGGTGGACTGCGTGAAGCTGGTGCTTGAAACCGCACTGGAGGATCTGGATCCCTCGGTGGAACGGCTGGGCAAGGTGCTGACCGTCGCCGGCCCCGGCTTCATCGACGACTATCTGACGATGGGCCGAGACACCACGGCACGCCCGGTCACGTTGCGCCAGGTCCAGCCCGACAGCGACCGCATCTATGGCGATGCGGCGGGCTGGATCCGTTCCGAGGCGCTGCTCAAACTCGATCTGGGCGACGGCCGGCTTCCCGGCCTTCTGGTGATGGGCGCGGAAGACCCGCACCGATTCTCGCCCAACCATGGCACCGATCTTCTGGCCTTTTTCGGCGGCGTGTTCGAAAGGGCGATGCGCCGCTGGCTGTCTTGAGCCTCGCCCTCTCGCCGGCGGCACGCAAGGCGCTGGAAAGCTGGCTGGAGCATGAAAAGGCGCTGAACGGCGCGGCTGAAAACACGGTGAAAGCCTATCGCACCGACCTGCTCGGGTTTCTGGGCTTCCTGGCCGGTCATTTTGGCGAAGCGCCCGGCACGGCGCCACTCTCCCGGGTCGGCCTTGCGGAAATGCGCGCCTGGATGGCGCA
>JBAVQZ010000484.1:0-3669 GCA_049694515.1 Paracoccaceae bacterium
GCGTCAGATAGTCCAGCGTTTCCGCGTCCGCGCCATCGGCGAGCAGCGCGGCGGCATGAACCATGTCGTCGCGATAGGCCAGCGGATCCGGCGCGACATCCGGCGCGGACGACGACGGCAGCGCGCCGGGCCGGTCGGAGTCGGGCAGATGTTCGATAATCGCCTGCTGGAACAGGGCGAGGCCGGCGATGGGTTTCGGCAGAAAACCGTCAGCGCCCGCGGCCAAGGCGCGCGCCCCTGCCCCGTCGTCGCCACTGGTCGCGAGAATGACGTTCCGTCGCGGTGTGAGCGCCGCAAGCTCGGTGATCAGGTTTTCACCGGCCCCGTCCGGCAGGCCCAGATCGACGATCACCGCTGAGGGGCGGTAGACCTTGAGATGTCGTCGCGCCGAACGCAGGCAATCGGCCCGCCTGATCCGCGCGCCCGATCGCAGGCACAGAAGCCGTATCGCCTCGGACGCGAAGCGGCTATCCTCGACCGCCAGGACGGTCAGGCCCTGCAGCGGCCTGTCGGGCGCGTGCCGCCCGGCTGGAATCAATCTCGACAGATCGTCGGTCATGGCGAAAACTCCCGCTAACTTCGGGCAGTAGAGCGCAGGAATGCCTAACCGTCGGTTAATAGCCTGCGGCATTCCGCACCTCCCCCTTGCAGGACGCGCCGCGCGGTCGCATAACGGCCCCAACGCAGAGAAGGAGCGTCTCCGATGATCGGACGCCTGAACCATGTCGCAATCGCGGTGCCCGACCTGCCGGCCGCCACGGCGCAATATGCCGACACGCTGGGCGCGAAGGTCGGCCCGCCGCAGGACGAGCCGGAGCATGGCGTGACAGTCGTGTTCATCGAGTTGCCGAACACAAAGATCGAACTGCTGCATCCGCTGGGCGAGAACAGCCCCATCGCGGGATTTCTGGAAAAGAACCCCGCCGGCGGTATACACCATATCTGCTACGAGGTGGACGACATCATCGCGGCGCGCGACCGGTTGAGCGCCTCCGGCGCCCGCGTTCTGGGCTCGGGCGAGCCGAAGATCGGCGCACATGGCAAACCCGTGCTGTTCCTGCACCCCAAGGATTTCAACGGCACACTGATTGAACTGGAGCAAGTCTGATGTCACCGTTTTCCGGTTTTGTCCTGTTCGCCGTTTTCTGGTTCATGGTGCTTTTCGTGGTGCTGCCGCTGCGGCTCCAGACGCAGGGGGAGAACAAGAATGTGGTCCCCGGCACCCCCTCCAGCGCCCCGTCGGAGTTTCACGTCGTGCGCAAGCTCAAGCTGGTGACGTTGATCTCGGTGGTGCTTTGGGGCATCACGACGGCGGTGATCCTGTCGGGCGTGATCACGGTGCGCGATTTCGACATATTCAACCGGATGGGACCCGCTGTAACCGATGAAACAGGTGGGTGAAGGTCGCAACGCCGAAGACCGGCACGAACAGGTTCAGCACCGGCACGGTCAGCGGCACGGCCATCAGCATCCCGGCCAGCCAGATCCGCCCGCCGTTTCGGCGGCGTAGCGCCACCGCCCCCTTGCGGCCCAGTCGGCGCATCGCCACCAGCTGGAAATATTCCCGTCCCAGCAGGTAGCCGTTGACCGCCCAGAACAACACCGGCGCGAACGGCCCGACCATGAAATAGAGCAGCAGCGCGGCCAGGTTCACGGCGACGATCACACCCATGAAATTGATGCCGTCCTTGAAGGACTCATAGACGCCGATGCGCGGCACCGGGGGCAGGTCGGGGTAGTGCCGCGCCTCGACAGCCGCGGCCACGTCTTCCAGGAAGAACCCGGTAAAGGCCGAGGCGACAGGCACCATCAGGAAGATCGACAGGAACAGCATCAGCGCGATCGCCGCGGCCGAGAACAACTCGCCCAGGAAATGAATCTCGCCGATCCAGGGTAGCGCGACCGTTCCGGGCACGATCCATTGCACCGCGCCCACGAAAAGCGCCGTCACGCCGATCAGCAGGCCTAGCGTCAGTCCCAGGCCAAGCCAGAGAACCCGCCGGAAGCGCGGGTCCGAGATCTGCGCCACGGCCTTGAGGAAATCCGACAGGATCACGCGCCGACCCAGGTGGTGATGGCATTCACATCCGGCCGCGGCCGCTCGGGCGGGGCGGCGCTTTCGCTACCCAGATGGATGAAGCCGGCGACCCTTTCATCCGGGGCAAGGCCCAGCCCCTCTTCGACGAAGCCCCGGTCATGGGCGGGCCAGCCCGTCAGCCAGTTCGCCCCCCAGCCGGACGCCAATGCGGCGTTGACCAGTGAAAGGCAAACCGCCCCGGCGGAATAGCTCTGCTCGATCTCGGGAACCTTGTCCGCCGGCACCGGGGCCGACACCACCGCGACCGCCAGCCCCGAGCCGTGGAAGGTCTGGCGCTGCTTTTCCACCTGCGTTTCTTCCAGCCCGAGCGCGGCGCCCCGCGCCACGACCAGATCGGCCAGCCGCTGCATCGCGGCCTTCTCCAGAACGACGAAGCGCCACGGCTCCAGCTTGCCGTGATCCGGGCTGCGCGCGGCAGCGGTGAGGATTGGCATCAGCGCGTTGCGGTCAGGCACCGGCGCGCGCAGCGTCTTGGCCGGGCGCGAGCGGCGCGTAAGCAGAAATTCCATCACGGCGGCGTTCGGAACTGGCATCTGTATCTCCTGTTTGCGTGCAAGATGTCGGCCATTGCGGGTGGGGGTTCAAGGGCGCATGCGGCGCGCCATGCAGGAATTCCCGCCCTGGCGGCGCGGCGGCGTCCGCCTATCTTTATCGGATTGATACGACAATGCATCAGGGAGACCCGACAAATGCAACGCAAGAAGGCAAGTGATTTCGACCCCCGCATCCTGGAACTTTACGACGGCTACGTTCACGGCAAGATGAGCAAGCGCGAGTTCCTGTCCCACGCCACCCGCTACGCCGCCGCCGGCGTCACGGCCGCGGCGCTTCTGGAAAGCCTGCAACCCAACTATGCGCTGGCGCAGCAGGTCGCCCCCGACGACCCGGCGATCGAGACCGAGACCATCACCTACGACTCGCCCGAGGGCAACGGGCCGATTTCCGGCCTCATGGCCTGGCCAGCCGGTGCCGAGGGCCCGCTTGGCGCGGTGCTGGTGGTGCATGAGAACCGCGGTCTGAACCCGTATATCGAGGATGTGGTGCGTCGCGTCGCCAAGGCCGGTTACCTCGCGCTGGGACCCGACGGGCTGTCGCCGCTGGGCGGCTACCCGGGGACCGACGACGAGGGGCGAGAGATGCAGCGGCAGATCGATTCCACCAAGCTGATGCAGGATTTCTTCGCCGGGTTCGAATACCTCCAGGCGCATGAGATGAGCAACGGCAAGGTGGGTGCCGTCGGCTTCTGCTATGGCGGCGGGGTCTGCAACGCGCTGGCCGTGGCCTATGCCGACATGGCCTGTTCGGTGCCCTTCTACGGCCGCCAGCCCGCGGCCGAGGACGTACCCGCGATCCAGGCGCCGCTGCTGTTGCACTATGCCGAACTGGATGAGCGCATCACGTCGGGCTGGCCTGCCTATGAGGCGGCGCTGAAGGCGAACGACAAGACCTATACCGCCTATATCTATCCCGGGGTGAACCACGGCTTTCACAACGACACCACGCCGCGCTACGACGAGGCCGCGGCGACGCTTGCCTGGGAAAGAACCCTGGCCTTTTTCGGCAAGCATCTC
>JBAVQZ010000485.1:0-3371 GCA_049694515.1 Paracoccaceae bacterium
CGGTATCGGCGGCTGGCCGGCGCTAGCGGGAATGACAGCCGCGGCTGCCGTCGGATTGTGGATCGGATACAGCGCGCCGGGGGCGGTCGGAACCTTCGCGGCCGATCTCTGGCCGCAGGGCGGCACGGGGTATGACGTGGTCGATCTGATGCCCTCGATCGAAAGCTTCCTGACGGAGAACGGCGCATGAGCGATGAAGACATCATCCCACGGAAGCGCGGCTTCGGCTGGGGCAGGGTGCTGCTCGCAGGTTCGCTGGCGCTCAACCTGCTTGTGCTTGGCATGGCCGGGGGGCTCGTCCTGAACCGCATGGACGAGCATCACCGGGCCCCGTCGCCGGAGCGCATCCTGATGCGTTATGGTCCCTATGCGCGCGCGCTGAGCCCGGAGGACCGTTTGGCGTTGCGCGACGATCTGCGGCGCGAGGCGTCGCAGCTGCGCGCCGGGCGGCAGGATCTGCGGCGCGACTTCGACCGGCTGTTCGCAGCGTTGCGGGCGCAACCCTATGATCCCGAGGCGGTCAGCGCGGCGATCGAGGCCCAACAGGGCCGCGTCCGGGCGCAGGTGGACGAGGTGCAGCGAATGCTCCTGGAGCGGGTCTCGGCGATGAGCGCCGAGGAGCGCGCCGGATTCGCCGACCGCCTGGAACGGATTCTGCGGCACGGCCCGCCGCATCACGCTCAGGAGGATGGCGGTTGAGCCGGCGTTGCCGGCCGGAATCGCTGATTTCGTGGGAACGGCCGGGTGACGCTCAGGCGGCCGAGGGGCTGACCGTGACCGTGTTGCGGCCGCCGCCCTTGGCGGCGTAGAGTGCCGTATCCGCGCGGGCCATCAGGGCGGCCACATCGGTTTCGGCCCCATCACCGATCGCGACACCGATACTGGCCGAGACCGTCAGCGTTTCGTTGACGCCGGGCAGCGCCATATCTGCGCCTTCGATGCGCGCGCGCAGACGTTCGGCCGCGCGGCGGGCGAGGGCCGGAGTCGTTTCCGGCATCACGAGAAGGAACTCCTCGCCGCCGATCCGCGCGATCAGGTCGGTGGGTCGCATGCTGTCGGTAAGCAGCGCGGCCACCTGTTCAAGTACGGCGTCACCTGCAGCGTGCCCGTGGCGGTCATTGACGGCCTTGAACCTGTCCAGATCCAGAAGCATCAAGGCGAAGGGGCGGCCGGTCTCGGCAGCGCGTTCGGCGATGCGGGACAGATGCGGCATCGCATATCGGCGGTTGAAGAGCCCCGTCAGCGGGTCGGTAATCGCCATTCGAAGCCCGTCCTTTACCGAAGCGCGTAGCCGGTCGGCCTGACGCTTGCGCACCATCTGGGTTTCCAGCCGCAGGGCGGTTTCCGCAGCGTCAACCGGCGTGGTGACAAGGTCGTTCGCGCCCAAGTCCAATGCCATCGCCGCGGTTTCCCGCGCAGAGGGGGACACCACCACAATAACGCCGCAGTGATGCGTTGCCGTGCGCGAGCGCAGCTCGGTCAGAAGCCGCAGACCGGCGGCCGGACGTTCCATGTCGGCAGCGACGATAAACAGATCCGGCGCGGCGTCAGCATCGCGCAGGGCCAAAGCCTCGGCCCGGGTGGTGATCGTCATGCGATACGGGCAGAGATCCTGCAGCGCCGATTTCCAGGCCAGCGCTTCCTCCTGCCTGGGGGCGATCAGGGCCACGCGGCCCGGTCCCTCGAAGGGGGCGACGGGTTCGGAAAATCCAAGCGCCCGCCGCGTCCCGTCGCGCAGCGCCAGTTCCTGCGTGGTTTCGCGAGCACGCAGCAGGTTTCGCACACGGGCCAGCAGCGTCAGTTCGTCCAGCGGCTTGGCAAGGACTTCGTCCGCGCCGGCCTGGAGCGTGCGGAGCTTTTCGGCGCCGTTCCGGGCCGAGGTGACAACAATGACCGGAATGTCGCATGTCCGGGGATCCGTCTTCAACCGGCGGCAGACCTCGATCCCGTCGATATCGGGCATCATGATGTCCAGCAGGACGATATCGGGCCGTTCACGCACCGCCGCGTGAATGGCCGCGGCTCCTCCGTCGGCCTGCAGTACCTCGTAACAGGCCTGCGTCAGCCGAACCTTCATAACGATGCGGTTCGTCGCGATGTCGTCGACGACGAGGATTCTCCCCGGCATCAGGTCACTCCCTTGCCTCAGTTCGGCTTTGCATTTTTCGGATTCAGTATTAGGCAGGAAGTCTTAACAAACCCTTTAATCCGGGTTGGTATCGGGGTGACAACATGCGGCAGGACGACGCAGAAATGGTGGCGTTGAAAGCGCTGGGATGGTTGGCGGGCAATGAGGAGTTGCTGCCGGTCTTCATGGGCGCGAGCGGGGCTTCGCTGGACGATCTCAAGCATCGCGCCGACCTGCCCGAATTCCAGATCGCCGTGCTGGATTTCCTGACCTTGGACGATGCCTGGCTGGTGGCGTTCTGCGATGCCGAGGGGCTGGCATACGAGGCGCCGCTGCGCGCGCGGCAGGCGCTGCCGGGCGGGGCCGAGATGAACTGGACCTGACGGCTCAGAGGCGCTTGAGCGCCAACTCCTCCCCCTCCAGCAGCTTTTCGAGAAGCTTTTTCAATTCCTTGGATTCCGCGCTGGTCAGCTTGGCAGACACCAGCCTGTTGTTGGCCTGTGCCAGCGGTGTGCCCTTCGCGACAAGGGCGCGCCCCTCCGTGCTCAATGCAACTTCGGTCATGCGCCGGTCGGTGTCGGCCGCCTTGCGTGTCAGCAACCCGCTTGCTTCCATCTGGCGCAGCGCGCGCGAGGTGGCGGTCCGGTCGATGCCCACGAAACCTGCGATCTCGGACGGGCGGGTCAGCCCCTCGTTCTCGACGGCCAGCAGGATGCACCATGTGATCCGCGTCAGCCCCAGCGGGCGCAGCCAGTCGTCCAGTCGCCGCTCCTGCATCCGCGCGGCGAGCGACAGGTGATAGCCAAGCGAATGGTGCAGGCGGTATTTCGGCGGGCTGTCCATCGGGCGGGACTTTCTGCGCGGATGCCTGCCAAGTCAATCGCGCACAGACCGTTTCTGTTGATCGCGCGGCCGATCCGGGTCATAACAAAAGCCCCCGGGAGGATCATCATGGACAATATCAGAGGCGTCCTTTTCGACAAGGATGGAACCCTGTTCGATTTCCACGCCACATGGGGGGCCTGGGCGAGCGGCTTCCTGAACGAGCTGGCAGGCGGCGACAAGACGCGCGCGCAGCTTTTGGGCGAGGCGATCGGCTTCGATCACGCGACATCGCAATTTGACCCGGACAGTCCAGTGATCGCGGGAACGCCGGGCGAGGTTGCGGGATTTCTCCTGCCGCTCTTGCCGGGGGCCACGCCCGCCGCGCTGATCACCCGGATGAACGCCGCCGCCGCCGAGG
>JBAVQZ010000486.1:0-2003 GCA_049694515.1 Paracoccaceae bacterium
GATCACCGGCATCAGCGAGCCGTCGAGCGACATCTCGCCCAGCGCGACGGTCCGTTCCACCTCGTCCCGCGGCACGACGTCTATGGCGGCCAGCAGCGCCAGCGCGATGGGCAGGTCGAAATGCGACCCCTCTTTCGGCAGGTCGGCAGGCGACAGGTTCACGGTTATCCGTTTGGACGGCAGAGCCAGCGCCATCGCGCTCAGCGCCGCGCGCACCCTGTCGCGCGCCTCGCTCACCGCCTTGTCGGGCAGGCCGACGATGGAAAAGGAGGGCAGCCCGGCGGTGACCGCGCATTGCACCTCGACCAGGCGCGCGTCGACCCCTTCGAACGCGACCGTGTAGGCGCGTGCCACCATTCCATCCTCCTTGCGTAACCTTGGTTAACGGCTAGGGGAGCAGAGTTTCGAAATGGTAAATTTCCGGACTCGGCCGTTCGGGACATCGCCGCCACGAAGGGATGCGAGCACAACAAATGTGCATTTTTGCGCCGGGAAGCGGCGGGGAATGGAATTCCTCTCGGTAAATTTCAGAATATCATTTTATATCAAATGCTTGATTGATCGACGGGTGGTTATGAACGCTTTGGCGGACGCCGGGTTCCCGCAATGATCGAAAAAAACAGACATCCAGGAGGCAACTTATCGTGATCCGGGGGCGTTATTCTTTCGTAATACTTTGCGAGACTGCATTCTGAGATCTGAACAGCCATGAAACCCAAGGGGGCCCGAATGGCACTTGATGGATACGCCGATCATTCCCTTTCGCGCCGCGCCATGCGGGCCGAGCTACTGGACGCGGAAACCGAGTTGAAGCTGGCCTATGCCTGGCGCGACGAGCGCGACGAAGAGGCGCTGCACCGCCTGATCACGGCCTACATGCGCCTAGCGATCTCTATGGCCGCGAAATTCAAGCGCTACGGCGCGCCGATGAACGACCTGATCCAGGAGGCGGGGCTTGGTCTGATGAAGGCGGCCGACAAGTTCGACCCCGATCGCGGCGTGCGGTTTTCGACCTATGCCGTGTGGTGGATCAAGGCGTCGATCCAGGACTACGTGATGCGGAACTGGTCGATGGTGCGCACCGGTTCGACCTCGTCGCAGAAATCGCTGTTCTTCAACATGCGGCGGGTCCAGGCCCGGCTGGAGCGGGAGGCCGACGCCCGCGGCGACGCGCTGGACCGGCATCAGCTGCGCCAGATGATCGCCAGCGAAGTCGGCGTCTCGCTTTCCGATGTCGAGATGATGGAGGGGCGGCTTTCGGGCTCGGACTTCTCGCTCAACGCGACGCAATCCTCCGACGAGGAAGGCCGCGAATGGATCGAAACGCTGGAGGATGACAGCACGCAGGCCGCCGATCTGGTGGCGCGGGATCACGATCTTGAAACCCTGCGCGGCTGGCTGGTTCAGGCGATGTCGGCGTTGAACGAGCGCGAGCGGTTCATCGTGCAGGAACGCAAGCTGCGCGATGCGCCGCGCACACTGGAAAGCCTGGGCAACGAGTTGGGCCTTTCGAAGGAACGGGTGCGGCAACTGGAGGCGGCGGCCTTCGGCAAGATGCGCCGCAACCTTGAAACGCAGAACAAGGAGGTGCATGAGTTCTTCGCGTGAAGTTCGTCTTGCACATCTGTGCCGCCCTCGCCGTGTTTGCCGGCGCCGCGGCGGCGGGCCGGATCTCGGCCGATGACCTCGATGCGCTTCCCCGGCCGGACGTGATCATCCTGGGGGAGATTCACGACAACCCCATCCATCATCGCAACCAGGCGCGTGCCGTCGCGGCGTTGAAGCCCGCGGCGCTGGTATTCGAGATGCTGACGCCGGAAAAGGCGACGAAGGCCACGCCCGACCTGCGCGGCGACAAAGCGGGGCTGGGCGAGGCGCTTGGCTGGGCCGACAGCGGCTGGCCCGATTTCTCATATTACTATCCGATCTTCGCGGCGGCGCCGCAGGCGAAAATCTTCGGCGGCGATCTGCCGCGCGGGCATGTGCGGCGCGCGGTGGAGGAG
>JBAVQZ010000487.1:0-2745 GCA_049694515.1 Paracoccaceae bacterium
CATCTCCGCCGCCAGGCCCTGCGCGCGCAGCGCGGTGCGGACCACGTCCACCTTCCACGCCGCCACGAACGCGTCCGAGGCGTGCTGCAAGGCGCAGCCACCGCAACTCTTGAAATGCCGGCAAGGCGGCCGCACCCGGTCGGGAGAGGGGGTCACGATGCGCGGCTGCGCGATGCGGCCCTCCGCGATCTCGCCTGCCACCACCTCCCCCGGCAGGGTCAGCGGCACGAAGACCGGCCCGTCGGCCACGCCGTCGCCCAGGTGCCCCAGGCGGTTGATCCGGTATTCGGTCATGCGGCCTTCATTCGATATGCACGGCCGCGGTGAACGCATAGCCCTCGGGCGTCAGGACTGTCCCTTCGCGCAGCCCGTGCGGCTTGTCGGCAGCGGGCTCGACGACCATGTGACCGCCGGCCTTGGCCCGGGCCAGGGCGGCGTCGGGATCGACGCCGAACAGATAGAACTGCGCCCCGGCCCCGCGGGGTGGCGTTTCCGGCACGAAGCCCAGCAACGGGTGCGCACCGAAAGTCCCGTCGGCGTGCAGCTGCATCAGCATCCCGCCATGCCGGATGATGGCGAAATCTTCGCTCAAGCGATGCACGGAAAGCCCGAACACCTCGGACAGCATCGCGGCAAGACGCGGCACGTCGGGGCTGAGAAGGTTTACCCCGATTCCCGAGAGGGAGCGGGCCAAGTCTTCGGGCGAGACCGTTTCAAGATCCATGACTTCCGGCGCTACTCCGCCGCCTCCTTGATACCGATGAAGCCCCCAGACTGCCGCTCCCAATAGCGCGCGTAAAGCCCGCCGGCGCGGCGCAGCTGGGCATGGGTGCCCGATTCCGCGATCCTTCCCTCGTCCAGAACCACGATCCGATCCATCAGCACGAGCGTGGACAGGCGGTGGGCAATGGCCAGAACGGTCTTGCCCTCGATCACGCGGCCCAGCGCCTCCTGGATGGAAGCCTCGACCTCGCTGTCCAGCGCACTGGTCGCCTCGTCCAGAACAAGGATCGGTGCGTCCTTAAGAAAGGCCCGTGCCAGCGCGATCCGCTGCCGCTGCCCGCCGGACAGTTTGACGCCGCGTTCGCCCAGATGCGCGTCATAGCCCTTGCGGCCCATGTGATCCTCCAGCCCGAGAATGAAGTCATGCGCCTCGGCACGTCTTGCCGCGTCGATCATCTCCGCTTCGCTGGCCTCGGGACGGCCGTAAAGGATGTTGTCGCGGGCCGAGCGGTTGAACATGCCGGTTTCCTGCGTAACCATTCCGATATGGCGTCGCAGGCTTTCCTGCGTGGCGCGGCGGATGTCGGTCCCATCGACAAGGATACGCCCTTCCTCGGCGTCATGCAGTCTGAGCAGCAAGGCGACCAGCGTCGATTTCCCCGCGCCAGAGGCGCCGACGATGCCCAGTTTCTCGCCGGCATGAATGTCCAGGTTGATATCCGCAATGCCGCCCGCTTCGCGGCCATAGGCAAAGCTCACATTCTCGAACGCGATCGCGCCGCCGGCCGGCGGCAGATCCACCGCATCCGGCGCATCCACCAGGGTATGCGGCGGGGTCAGCGTCTCCATCCCGTTTTCGATCACGCCGATATTGGAATAAATCCCCATCAGCGTGAAGCTGACCCACCCGGTCATCTGAGAAATCCGTATCGCGATGGTCCCGGCGGCGGCGATGTTGCCCGCCGTGGCGTGCCCCTGCGACCACAGCAGCAGCGTACCGCCGATCAGCAGGACGGGCAGGATGCCCGCGACGACCATCAGCGCAAAGCGGAACCACGCCGAGATCCAGCCGAATTCCAACGCCCGCGCGCGATAGCGGCCCATTGCATTCAGCGCGGCCTTGTCCTCGTGATCGGCATGGGCGAACAGTTTGACCGTCTTGATGTTGGTGATGGTGTCCACGACCTGCCCCGACACCGCCGACCGCGCCCCGGCCCGCGCTGCGGCCCGCACCCGCACCCGCGGCAGGAACCAACGGATCAGCGCCAGGTAGCACACCAGCCAGATCACCAGCATCAGCGCCACGCGCCCGTCGATGGTAAGCAACAGCGCCGCGGACCCCAACAGCGAGGCCATCGCGAATGTGATGACGTTGATCGTCTCGACCACGACATCGGTCAGCGCACGCGAGGTCTGCATCTGTTTCTGCGAAATCCGGCCCGCGAAATCATTGTCGAAGAAGGTGACCGCCTGCCCGATCGTCCAGCGGTGCAGCCTCGACAGCACCAGCATCGAGACATTGGGCGCGATCACGATGGAATTGACGCCCGAGTTCAGGCCGAAAACAATGGGCCGCGCCACCATGAAGAAGGCGACGAACCCCGCCAGAAGCAGCCAGTGCTGCTGGAAGAACGTCGCTGGCCCGGCGGCCTGTGCGGTGTCGATGATGACGCCCAGAAGCAGCGCGGTGACCACTTCCATCGTACCGGAAAGAGCCGAAATCAGCGCCGCGACGCCAAGCACCTTCCAGCTGCCAGACAGCGTCCAGCGGAAGAACGCCGCCAGCGTTTGCGGCGGCGGCCCGTCCGCAGAACGGAATCCGTCGATCAGCCCGGCCAGGTTCATGGCGCGGCTCGCCCCTGTGGCCCTCGGGAAAGGTAATTGTCGTCGATACGCGAAACGGGCAAGAAAAACACCTTCTGATACATCCTGCCATATATAGGCGCGGCGTGACCGTCAGTCGAGGAACAGCAGCCCCACGCAGGCGGCGATCAGAGCGCCCATCGCGATGTTGAACCAGCG
>JBAVQZ010000488.1:0-4455 GCA_049694515.1 Paracoccaceae bacterium
CGCAAGTCCCCAGCACATGGTCGAGCGGGTGCCGCTGCGGCAATAGGCCAGCACCGGCCCGGGACAATCCGCCAGTGCCGCCTCGAACGCGGCGACCGTTTCCGGTGTAAGGTTGCCGCCGCTGAAGGGAATGTGGCGAAACTCCAGGCCCGCGGCTTTGGCCGCCGCCGCGACGTCGGCCGCCTGGGGCTGGTCCGGCACCTCGTCATCCGGGCGGTTGCAGATGATCGTTCTGAACCCGGCCCGCGCGGCCTCGGCCACGTCGTCGGGCGTGATCTGCGGCGCGGCAGAGAAATCTTCGGCGATCCGGTTGATATCCATGTGTCCTCCGACTGAGGGGCGGGCGCTGTTCCGCGTCCGTGCAATCGTGGGCCATCAAAAGGTCATGGCCGGGAAAGATCAAGCACCCCGGGCCGGTTTCGCCGGGCCGTTTCGCGCGCGGTACGAAAAACGCGCCTGTTCACCCGGGCAGCGGCGCGAGTTTGTCGATGATGGCGGGAAGCTCGGCGTAATCCGAAAAATGCGCATCGTGGGGCAGGTCCTCGACCGGCAGCTTGCGATAGCCTTCGGTGAACAGCGCGAAAGGCAGGCGGGCGCTGCGCGCGGTTTCGGAATCCACCTCGCTGTCGCCGACATAGACGGTGGCATCGCGCCCCACCACGTCCGCCGCGCGGTGCAGCGGTGCCGGGTCGGGCTTTCGGACCGGAAGGGTGTCGCCGCCCACCACCACGTCGAACAGGCGGCTCAATTCGAAGGCCGCCAGGATGTCGCGGGTCGGCCCTTCGGGCTTGTTGGTGCAGACGCCCATGCGCATGCCCCTATCGCGAAACCCGTCCAGCACGTTCAGCGCATTGGGGTAGAGCGTCGTCAGTTCCGCCGGGTTGGCATTGTAGTGGCGCATGAAAATGTCCAGAAGCGCCCGGTGGCGGTCGATCGGCAGGCTCCTCGCGACCATCACCCGTTCGACCAGAACGGCCACGCCGTTACCGATGAACCCGCGCACGTCGGTGTCGCTCAGCCCCTCCTCCCCGATCTCGTCCAGCATCCGGTTGATCGCGGCGTGGATGTCCGGCGCGCTGTCGATCAATGTGCCGTCGAGGTCGAAGATGACGGATCTCACGCGCTGTCCTTCCACTTTATGGAACAGCCCATCGACGGAATTTGGTCCTTCGGCCCGTGCCCCGTCTGTGCGACCTGTTTCATCGCCTGATAGAGGTCGCGGTGCAGCCCGGCGGGGCCGGCCTCTTTGCGCGAGGCGTCCAGACGGCCCCGGTATTGCAGCCCGAGATCGGCGTCGAAGCCGAAGAAATCGGGCGTGCAGGCCGCCTGATAGGCGCGGGCGACCGACTGATCCTCGTCATGCAGGTAGGGGAAGGGGAATTCCTTGTCTTCGGCCAGAAGTTCCATGTTCTCGAAACTGTCGGCCGGGAAGGCCCCGGCATCGTTGGAATTGATCGCGGCGACGCCGACTCCCAGCGCCTTCAGGTCTTTCGCATCGCGGATGATCCGGTCAAGCACCGCCTTCACATAGGGGCAGTGATTGCACATGAAGATGATCAGCGTGCCCTTGGGGCCGCGGATATCCGACAGGGAATGGCGCCTGCCATCCGTGCCGGGCAGGATGAAATCGGGGGCCTTCCATCCGAATTCGCAGACGGGCGTTTCGACGGCCATTATGACACCTCCTTCATTCTGCGGCTTCGGCGACGGCCTCGGCGGTGGCGCGGATGGCGCGGATGTTTTGGCCATAGGGCGCCGGGTCGTCCGCCGAGCCGCCCTTGAACACGGCCGAGCCCGCGACCAGTACGTCGGCCCCGGCGGCCGCGACCAGCGGCGCGGTTTCGGGCGTGATGCCGCCATCGACCTGGATATGCACCGGCCGGTCGCCGATCATCGCGCGCAGCTTGCCGATCTTGTCCACCTGCGAGGCGATGAATTTCTGCCCGCCGAACCCCGGATTGACGGTCATCACCAGCACCAGGTCCACCATGTCCAGAAGGTATTCGACCGCCTCTGCGGGCGTGCCGGGGTTCAGCGCGACCCCGGACTTCGCGCCGCTGGCGCGGATCGCCTGGAGCGTGCGGTGGGTATGCGGGCCGGCCTCGACATGGGCGGTGATGAGGTCGGCGCCGGCCGCGGCGAAAGCCTCGATATAGAGGTCCACCGGCGCGATCATCAGGTGCACGTCCATGAAGGTTCTCACGTGCGGGCGGAATGCCTTCACCGCCGGCGGGCCGAAGGTCAGATTGGGCACGAAATGCCCGTCCATCACGTCCACATGCACCCAGTCGGCGCCCTGATCCTCGATCGCGCGGATTTCGCGCCCGAAATCGGCGAAATCGGCGGACAGGATCGAGGGCGCGATCCTGATCGAACGGTCGAATGTCATGTCATGTCTCCTTCGGGGCCGCGCGCGCGGACAAATAACCGGCTGCCGGAGGGGCGGTCATATCACCGTCCCGGAATGCGTGTCTTTGCGCCGCGAGTCAATACAGGGGACTCAGCCCAGCATCAGCAACAGCGCCCCCAGCACCAACGGCAGCGGCAGCGATGCGGCACTGCGCACCAGCAAGAAGTTGCGGCCCATCAGTGGCAGCTCATAGGCGAAGGCGCGGTTGAGGTTCATCACCGACCACGCGGTGACAAAGGCCATCAGCGGCGCCCATGACGCGCCCGCCTTCAGCGCCGAGGCGCCGATCGCGAAGGCCACGAAAGGCCCGCCCGGCGTGGCCGCCCCGACGGCCGAGGCCAGTGCCACGCCCGACAGCCCGGAGCCCGCGCCGAAAAACTGCTCGATCCGGTCCACCGGCAACAACTCGGCCAGGAACCCGGCGCCGACAAGCCCGACGAAAACGCGCGGAATCATGAAGATGGTCGTGGATTTCGTTCGCGCGATCACCGTCGGCATCTTGTCCGGGTCCGAGGCGCGAAGCCGGCGCATCACCACCATCGCCAGCGCCCAGAGAAGCACGGTGCCCACAAGGATGTTCATGCCCGCGCCTTCCGCCTTTTCACGAAATGCCGCACGACGAAGCCGAACAGGATCGGCGCCGGCAGCGACAGCGCCATCCTCAGCGCCACGAATTCGGGCGGCAGGAAGGAAAGCTCCCAGATCAGCGTGCGGTTCAGCCCGAGCAGCACCCAGCCCGAGACCAGCGCCACCCCCGCGCCCAGGTCTGCCCCCGCCGCCATCAGTCCGATGGTCAGCGGGTAGGTCACGCTCGGCCCGCCGGGGATGATGGCGCCCGCCGCCGTGGCGATCGCCAGCCCGCGCAGACCGCTTTCCGGGCCGATCAGCGCCTGGATGCGGTCGCGCGACAGCAGGAAGGGCAGGGCGGACGCGGTCAGCACGCCGGCAAGGATCTTCGGCAGGAGTTCCAGGCTGAACAGGGTTTCCTGCGACAGGATCTGCCAGAACCGGTCGCCGCCGTCCTTCCACCACACCGCCGCGCCCGCCATCACCGCGATCGCGGTGATGAACAGGAGGCTGCCGTCGATCAGCTTGCGCGGCGTGCTGCCGGTCGAAGGGGCGTTGTCTGATGGCATGGCCACGGATTTTGCACGATCCGCGCCGGGTGCCAAGGCGAGCCGAACGAAATTTGGTATTTGACTCGTGGCCATGATGCGCTAAGCCGATGCCACTTCGGTTCCGCCTTTCGAGGTGGATGAAAAGGGAACGCGGTGACGCCCGGCAACGGGCCAATCTGCGGCTGCCCCCGCAACTGTAGGCGGAGAGCGCGGCTGACTATGCCACTGGGTCCAGTCCCGGGAAGGCCAGCCAAGCAATGACCCGCAAGCCAGGAGACCTGCCGAGGTGATCACCCTTTCCGGGCGCGGGGTGCGTTCCGGAGGCGGCCAGACCGCAGAGGTGACGATCATCACCGTTTGCGGCAGGGTCCGATCCCTTGCCAATGACATCATTGACGAACAGCCGGGCGCAACCCGGCGGGGGCAAGGGATAGACAGATGAAATCAAGCCAAATCGCAGCAGGGGCCGTGCTGGCCGTTCTGGCGCCCGTGGCGGCGCAGGCGCAGGACGTGATCCTGCTGGACAAGGTGACCGCCTCGGCCAACCTCGAAGAGACCCGGACGGAGCGCTCGGGCAGCTCGGTCGAGATCGTGACCGAGGACGATCTGAAAAAGACCGAGGAGACCCGCGCCGTCGATTACCTGGCGCGGCTTCCGGGGGTGAACGTGCTGACGCAGGGACCGATCGGCTCGCAGACGGGAATGACGATCCGCGGCGTCAGCCAGACCAACATCGCCGTGCGGGTGGACGGGATCGACGTGACCGACCCCTCCGGCCCGCAGGTCGCCTATGATTTCGGCAGCCTGACCACGATGGATATCGGCCGGATCGAGGTGCTGAAGGGCTCGCAATCTGCGCTTTACGGGTCCGAGGCGATCGGCGGCGTGATCGACATCACCACGAAACGCGCGACGGAAAAGGGCGTC
>JBAVQZ010000489.1:0-2066 GCA_049694515.1 Paracoccaceae bacterium
CTTTCGCGCCGCCGCCTGGCAGGCGCGCAGCGCCGACAGCGCCTCTTCCGCCCGGGCTTCGGGCACGAAGACGTGATCGTGATGAAAGCCCGCGATCATGTTGCAGGGGATGTCCCGCGCGGCGAGCGCCCCGGCGACGGCGGCCGTCAGCCCGACGCCGTCCAGCGCGGAATGGACCTGAAGGGTTATAAGCCGCATCGCAGGCGCCACATCGCGCCCAAGTTCGGCGGCGCGCCCGGCCTCAAGCACCAGCGACAGCCCCTCGGCCTCGCGCATCGTGGCGAGGGCGGAGGCCGCCAGGCTTTCATCCTGCGTCGTCACGAAGACATAGCGTTCGGATGACAGGACCGGGGACATGCCCGCCAGCATCGCCGCGGTGTCGCGGACCGGGCCGGCGCCGCCCGTCATACCCCGAGGCACCAGCGCATGATCGCCTTCTGTGCGTGCAGGCGGTTCTCGGCCTCGTCGAAGATCACCGAATGCGGGCCGTCCATCACCGCGCTGGTCGCCTCGTCGTCGCGGTGCGCGGGCAGGCAATGCATGAACAGCGCGTCGGGGTCGGCTTTCGCCATCAGCGCCTCGTTCACCTGGTAGGGGCGCAGCTGGTTGTGGCGCCGCTCGCGCGCCGATTGCGGGTCATGCATCGAAACCCAGGTGTCGGTGACAACCAGGTCGGCCCCCTCGACCGCCTGCGCCGGGTCGCGCACGATCTCGGCCTTCACACCCTTGCCGCGCACCTCTTCCATGAAGCCCGCCTCGGGGTCCAGCGTCGGCGGGCCGGTGAAGGTGAAGTCGAAGCCGAACTGCCCCGCGGCGTGGATGAAAGAGGCGCAGACATTGTTGCCGTCGCCGGTCCAGACCACCTTGCGCCCCCGGATCGGGCCGCGATGCTCCTCGTAGGTCAGCACGTCGGCCATGATCTGGCAGGGATGGCTGCGGTTGGTCAGCCCGTTGATCACCGGCACCGTGGCATATTCCGCCATTTCCAGAAGCGTCGCCTCCTCGAAGGTACGGATCATGATCAGATCGACGTAGCGCGACAGTACGCGGGCGGTGTCGGCGATGGTCTCGCCATGGCCAAGCTGCATGTCGGCGCCCGACAGCACCATGGTCTCGCCGCCCATCTGGCGGGTGCCGACATCGAAGGAGATCCGGGTGCGGGTGGAGGGTTTCTCGAAGATCAGCGCGACCATCCGCCCGGCCAGCGGCTGTTCGGCATCGGGCGTGCCCTTCGGCTTTCCGTCGCGGGCGCGCTTCATCGCGCTGGCCTGGTCGATCATGCCCCGCAGGGCGGCGGCGTCCGTCCGGTTGATGTCGAGGAAATGGTTCATGTCATCTCTTTTCTTTTTCTGTGGCGGCGGGGGCCAGCCCCCGCATCCCCGGAGTATTTTGGCCCGAGAAGAAGATCAGGCCGCGGCGCCCTCCAGCGCCGCCGCGGCGCGGTCGAGCCGCGCGGCAGCCTCTGCGATATCGGCGTCGTCGATGTTGAGAGGCGGCAGGATGCGCAGCACGTTCTCGGCCGCCGGGACCGTGAGGATGCGCTGGTCATAGCCCGCCTTCACCACGTCGGTGTTGGTGGCCTTGCATTTCAGCCCCAGCATCAGGCCCGCGCCGCGCACGCCCTCGAAAATGTCCGGATGTGCCGCGACCAGACCCTCCAGCTTCTGGCGCAGCGCGCCGGCCTTGCGGCCGACCGCGTCCAGGAAGGCGTCGTTGGCGATCTCTTTCATCACCGCCAGCCCCACGGCGCAGGCCAGCGGGTTGCCGCCATAAGTGGAGCCGTGGGTGCCAGCGGTCATGCCCGAGGCCGCGTCCTCGGTCGCCAGAACGGCACCCAGCGGGAAACCGCCGCCGATGCCCTTGGCGACCATCATGATATCGGGCGCGATGCCGGCCCATTCATGCGCGAAAAGCCGCCCGGTCCGGCCCATCCCGCATTGCACCTCGTCCAGGATCATCAGCGCGCCGGTCTCGTCGCAGAGATCGCGCAGCCCCTTCAGACACTGGTCGGGAACGACGCGGATGCCGCCCTCGCCCTGCACGGGCTCCAGCAGAACGGCGCCGAC
>JBAVQZ010000490.1:0-6808 GCA_049694515.1 Paracoccaceae bacterium
GCCTCGAACTGGCCGAAGCTCTGCATCCAGATCGAGGCGTCGCGCAGCGCGTCGGGCTGCAGCATGCACCATTTCAGCCGGCCCCGCTTTTCCTGTGCGATCAGCCCGGCGCGGGTGAGGATGGCCAGGTGCTTGGAGATCGCGGCCAGCGACATCTCGAACGGCTCGGCGACGTCGGTCACCGCCATGTCATCCTCCAGCAGCATGGCGAGGATGGCGCGCCGCGTCGGATCGGCCAGGGCGGCGAATACGGTGTCGAGATGCTCTTCCATCGTTCTCTTCTGCGGGGCGGCCGTCGCATGGTCAACCGTTTGGTTGAATATGGTCGAACGCCGGTTCCGCGCGCCGCGCGGGCGCCGCGCCTGCGGGACTTTTCATTTTGGTTACGAAAAAAACAACAATATCAACAAGTTGCATGGTGCTCTCGTGATGTTGATCCTGCTTGACTCGAACGCCCCCGCTTTCTACGTTCGCCGCGACTGTCCAGGGGGGCTTTCCTCGATGTCCGATCCGACGGAAAAAGAGCGGCTGGCGCGGCTCGAGGAGCGGATCGAGCAGGTGAAGAAGGCGCATGCGCCCGAAAAGCCCCACCAGGAGGAACACTATTCGCAGGCCAACCTGGCCTGGCGCATGGTGATAGAGCTTGTCGCCGGTCTGGGGATCGGCTTCGGCATCGGTTACGGGCTGGACGTGCTGCTTGGCACGCTGCCGTTCCTGCTGGTGCTGTTTACATTGCTGGGCTTCGCGGCGGGGATAAAGACGATGCTTCGTTCCGCCGCCGAAATCCAGAGAAAGCAGGTGGCCGACGCCGCCGAAGACGAGAGGGACTGAACGTGGCAACCGAAGAAGCAGGCTCCGGCCTCATGTTCCACCCGATGGACCAATTCCTGGTCACGCCGCTTTTCGGCGGCGAGACGGTGCATTGGTACACGCCTACCAACGTCACGCTGTGGATGGCGGTGAACGTGGTGGTCGTGTTCCTTCTTCTGGTGGTGGGCACCCGCGGGCGCGCGGTAATCCCGAGCCGCGTGCAGTCGATCGCCGAGCTGGCCTATGGCTTCGTGCACAAGATGGTCGAGGACGTCGCCGGCAAGGACGGTCTGGTCTTCTTTCCCTACATCATGACGCTGTTCATGTTCGTGGTCTTCGCCAATTTCCTGGGCCTCGTTCCGATGGGCTTCGCCACGACCTCGCATATCGCGGTCACGGGTCTGCTGGCGATCACCGTGTTCCTGAGCGTCACGATCATCGGTTTCGTGCGCAACGGTTCGGCCTTCCTGGGGCTTTTCTGGGTCAAGTCCGCGCCGCTGGCACTGCGCCCGATCCTGGCGATCATCGAGCTGATCTCGTATTTCGTGCGCCCGGTCAGCCACTCCGTTCGTCTCATGGGCAACATGATGGCCGGCCACGCGGTCATGAAGGTGTTCGCGGGCTTCGCCGCGATCGCCCTGATCTCTCCGCTGTCGGTGGCGGCGGTCGGCGCGATGTATGCGCTGGAAACGCTTGTGGCCTTCATCCAGGCCTATGTCTTCACGATCCTGACCTGTGTCTATCTCAGGGATGCGCTGCATCCGAGCCACTGAGCCGGCAGGTTTCATCAACTCTCAGCCAATTCCAAACCCAAGGAGAAAACGGACATGGAAGGCGATATCGCACAACTCGGTCAATACATCGGCGCAGGTCTTGCGGGCATCGGCTCGGGCGTGTCGGCCATCGGTGTGGGCCACGTGGCCGGCAACTATCTGTCGGGCGCGCTTCGCAACCCGTCGGCCGCCGCCGGTCAGACCGCGACGCTGTTCATCGGCATCGCGTTCGCCGAAGCGCTGGGGATCTTCTCGTTCCTCGTCGCGCTGCTGCTGATGTTCGCCGTGTAAGCCTTCGAACCGGTCTTCGACTGTCGGGCCGGGCGTGCGCGCCCGCCCGGTGAAACAAGAGGTTCCAGGGGGACGACATGGCAACTGAAGCCACTGAAATGGCGAATTCCGCGGCCCAGGGCGCTGCCCATGGCGGGGCCGAGGCCACGGGTATGCCGCAGCTCGACGTCTCGACCTTCCCGAACCAGATCTTCTGGCTCGTGATCACGCTTGTCGTGCTCTATCTGATCCTGTCGCGCATCGCGCTGCCGCGGATTTCCTCGGTGCTGGCCGACCGCCAGGGGTCTATCACGAGCGACGTGGCCAAGGCCGAAGAGCTGAAGCTCCAGGCGCAGGAAGCGGAAAAGGCCTATAATCAGGCGCTTGCCGATGCCCGCACCGAGGCGCAGAAGATCATCGCCGAGGCCAAGGAAGAGATCAAGACGGACCTCGACACGGCGCTGGCCGAGGCGGACGAGAAGATCGCCGCCAAATCGGCCGAGTCGCAGGAACGTATCGCCGAAATCCGCGAGGGCGCGGTCGAGAGCGCGGCCGAAGTAGCGCGCGACACCGCCAAGGAAATCGTCAGCGCGCTGGGCCAGAAGGCCGACGCGCGGTCGGTCAACGCGGCGGTCAACGCCAGGCTGAAAGGGTAAGGCAGATGAAGAAACTGACGGTTCTTTTCGCCCTGACGGCCAGCCCCGCGCTTGCGGCTGGCGAGGGGCCTTTTTTCTCGCTGCACAACACCGAGTTCATCGTGTTGGCCGCGTTCCTTCTGTTCGTCGCGGTTCTTGTCTATTACAAGGTGCCCGGACTGGTCGGCGGCCTGCTGGACAAGCGTGCCGACGGGATCCGCGCGGAACTGGACGAGGCGCGCGCCCTGCGCGAAGAGGCGCAAAGCGTGCTGGCGACCTACGAGCGCAAGCAGAAGGAAGTCAAGGAGCAGTCCGAGCGTATCATTGCCCATGCCCGCGAGGAGGCCGAGAACGCCGCCGCGCAGGCCAAGCAGGATATCGAGGACTCGATCACCCGGCGGATGAAGGCGGCGGAAGATCAGATCGCTTCGGCCGAAGCCTCTGCCGTGCGCGAGGTTCGCGACCGCGCGATCAGCGTTGCCGTGGCGGCGGCCGGCGATGTCATCGCCAAGCAGATGACGGCCGACGCGGGCAACAAGTTGATTGACGACGGCATCGACACGGTGGGGGACAAGCTGCACTAAGCGGCGCGGCGCGGCCCGAACGAGACAAGAAAACCCGGCCCCCGCGGCCGGGTTTTTCATTGTTGGTGGCGGAAAACCGTGTCGCGCCGTTGCGACCGGCCCGCGCGGGATGTCGAGGCTTCGGCCCGGGCCGTCCCGTCAGCCGCGGCCCCGTTCGTGTTCCAGACGCTGGCGTGCGATGGCCTCGTTCCGGTCGGCGATCTGCTGGTCGCTCAGCGCCTTCTCGACATAGGACAGATGCGCCTCGACCGCGGCGCGGGCGGCCACCGGATCGCGCGCCTGGAGCGCGTCGTTGATGGCGCGGTGCTGATCCAGCAGCGCGCCGCGCGTCGTGCGCTGTTTGAACATCACCTGCCGGTTATAGAACACGCCCTCGCGCAGCAGGTCGAACATCGCGCGCATCATGTGCAGCATGATGACGTTATGCGACGCCTCGACGATGGAGACGTGAAACTCGGCGTCCAGCCGCGCTTCGTCGGCCGGGCTGCGTTTGGAATGGGCGGCTTCCATCTTGGTGAAGATGGTGTCGATCACCGCAAGGTCGGTGTCGGAGCCCAGCCGGGCCGCGCGTTCGGCGGCCAGCCCCTCCATGTCGCGGCGGAAGGCGATATAGTCGAACACCGCCTCCTGGTGATCGGCGAAGAGCCGGATCAGCGCCTCGGGGAAGGCCGCGCCCAGAACGTCGGCCACGAAGATGCCCGAACCCGCCTTGCTGGTCAGCAGGCCGCGCGCCTGAAGATCGGCCACCGCCTCGCGCAGCGACGGGCGGGATACACCCAGCTTTTCGGAAAGCTCGCGCTCGGACGGCAGACGCTCGCCCGGTCGAAGGATGCCGCGCAGGATCAACAGTTCGATCTGGCGCTGTACCGAATGCGACAGTTTCTCGAAGGTGATTTTCTGAAAAGGCATACGCGCCTCCGCCGTTCGCCCCGATCTTAGAAGCGCCGGGCCATGGCGGCAACCTGAAAGGCCGGGCGCGTCTTGCGCCCGGCCGCGTGAAATACGTCAGCCGTTGGGCGTGATGATGATCTCGACCCGACGGTTCTGCGCGCGTCCTTCCGGCGTCAGGTTGGACGCGACCGGCTGATCCTCGCCCCGGCCGATCGCCCGCAGGCGGTTGTAGGAAACGCCGGCATTGGCCAGAACGTTCACGACCGAGTTGGCGCGACGTTCCGAGAGCTGCTGGTTGTAGCTCGCCGAACCGGTGTTGTCGGTATGGCCGATCACCTGGACGGTGGAGTTGGGATAGTCGTTCAGGCTGCGCGCCAGCACCCGAAGATCGCTTTGCAGGCCGGCGTTGACCGTGGCGCTGTCGGTGGCGAACAGGATGTCCTGCGGCATCACGACGACAAGGCTGGAGCCGGTGTTGACGACCCGGATCTGGCTGTTGCTGAAGTTGTTCTGCAACTCCCGTGCCTGCTTATCGAGGTTGTTGCCGATCATTCCGCCGGCCGTCCCGCCGATGATCGCGCCCAGCACCGCGTTCTTGTTGCGGGTGCGGGATTTCTCGCCGATCAGCCCGCCGGCGATTGCGCCTGAAATCGCGCCCACGGCCACGCCTTCCTTGGTGCGCTGGTTGGGGTCGTTGGTGGGTGTGTTCACATCGGTACATGCCCCGAGGGTCATTGCACCGGCCGTGGCAAGTGCCAGCGGAATCTTGAAACTAATCATTTGTTGCCTCATGAGCTGTTCGGTCCGGAGTCGGAACGACTATTGGCAATATAACCATTGATCCATCGTAACCGAAGGCCCAAGCCCCGGAAAATCGCGCGGACAGCATTATTTTGCCAATTGTTCCGGGGGCTTCGCGTCGGCCCTGGCCGTTTCCCACGCCAGGATCGCGCGTTTGACCGGCAATCCCCAGTGATAGCCGCCCAGCCCGCCGGATTTCCGCAGCGCCCGGTGGCAGGGAATCAGGAAACTGATCGGGTTGCGCCCCACGGCCGTGCCGACCGCGCGCACCGCCTTGTCGTGGCCGATGGCGCGCGCGATCTCGGAATAGGTGGTGACCTGGCCTGAGGGGATGCGCAGCAGCGCCTCCCACACCTTGATCTGGAAAGGCGCGCCCATAAGGTGCAGATGCGCCGTTCCGCTCTGGCAAAAGGCGGCGCGGACGCTGTGCTCCAGCCGGTCGGGGGCTTCGACAAAGGACGCCTCGGGCCAGCGGGACTGGAGATCGGCCAGGCTCTCCTTCCGGCCGGTCTCTTCGGTAAAGGCCAGGCCGCACAGGCCGCGGTCGGTGCCCATCGCAAGCGCCTCGCCGAAGGGGCTGTCGAAAAAGCCATAGGCGATCTCCAGCCCCGCGCCCTTGCGCGCGAAGGCGCCGGGGCTCATCGCCTCCCAGCGGATGAACAGGTCGTGCAGCCGGCCGCTGCCAGACAGACCCGTTTCGGCGGCGGCCTCCAGCGTGGTGAACCGTTCGCGCAGCAGGGTCTTGGCATGGCCCAGCGCCAGGTATTGCTGATAACGCTTGGGCGAGACGCCGACCCACCGGCTGAACAGGCGCTGGAAATGCGCCGGGCTCATCTGCATTTCGCCCGCCAGATCGTCGAGCGACAGCATCTCGCCTTCCGCCGCGTCGATCCGGTCGATCGCGCGGCGCATGACGTGGTAGTGATACGAGTTTTCCGTGGCCATTCCGTGCATCTTCAGCCTCCATCGACAGGTCACAAGATAGGCAATCGCCGCCCGGCGCGCGACCCGGAACATGCGGCAACCGCAAGGCTTGCTCCTTCGGCGCGGGCAGGGCATACCCATGCGCGATGGCCACGCAGCGCGATTACCACACGATCCGCGAGATCTTCCGCCGTTTTCATGACCACGAGCCCGAACCAAAGGGCGAGTTGGAGCATGTCAACGCCTTCACCCTGCTTGTCGCCGTGGTGCTTTCGGCGCAGGCCACGGATGCGGGCGTGAACAAGGCGACCCGGCCGCTGTTCAAGGTCGCGGACACCCCCGAAAAGATGCTGAAGCTGGGCGAGGAAGGGCTGATCGACCATATCAAGACGATCGGCCTGTATCGCAACAAGGCGAAGAACGTCATCAAGCTGTCCCGCATCCTGGTGGAGGAGTATCGCGGCGAGGTGCCTTCGTCCCGCGCGGCGCTGCAATCGCTGCCGGGCGTCGGGCGCAAGACCGCCAACGTGGTGCTGAACATGTGGTTCCACTATCCCGCGCAGGCCGTGGACACGCATATCTTCCGCGTCGGCAACCGCACCGGCATCGCCGCCGGCAAGGACGTGGACGCGGTGGAGCGCGCGATCGAGGACAACGTCCCGGTCGAGTTCCAGCAGCACGCGCATCACTGGCTGATCCTGCATGGCCGCTACATCTGCAGGGCGCGCAAACCGAGTTGCCCGACCTGCATCATCCGAGACCTCTGTCCATACGAGGAGAAGACACTGTGACCAAGACTTACCAGGTTGTCGGCATCGGCAACGCCATCGTCGATGTGCTGACCAAATGCGACGACGACTTTCTGAGCCGGATGGGAATCCAGAAAGGCATCATGCAGCTGGTGGAACGCGACCGCGGCGAGTTGCTTTACGAGGCGATGGACAACCGCACCCGCGCGCCCGGCGGGTCGGTGGCCAACACCTTGGCTGGGCTGGGGAACCTGGGCCTGTCCACCGGTTTCATCGGACGTGTGCATGACGATTCCCTGGGCCGGTTCTATGCCGGCGAAATGGCGGGGGACGGCACCGATTTCGTGAATCCGCCGGTCGCGGGGGGCGAG
>JBAVQZ010000491.1:0-7494 GCA_049694515.1 Paracoccaceae bacterium
AGATAACTCTTCGCACCGGTCGGCTTCACGCAGAGCCCAATTCCCGGCAGTGCCTCGTCCCGACAGACGACGACCGGTTCGTCATCCGAGAATTCGGTTTAACAATGATCACTCCGGACAAAACCATTCGGCCTCGGCCGAATGAATTTTTTCGATGCCGTCAGATTCCAGGACTACTCCTCTCCGACCAGTCGGTGCTTCAAATACAGATCGCCGATGATCATGCCGACCATCCCGAATGACGTAAGCTCCGACACTGATGCATCGAACTCGTGCTCACGCGCCCCAATAGCGCGTCGCACACCACTTGCGTCGACCGCGGCCTCGGGACCAACCGCGTCCTCGCGACGAAGTTCGTCCAGAATGGCATTGCTCACGTCCGATTTTCCAGACATCTATCATGACTCCCCAATTGCTTGTGCGGCCAGACGCGCAATCATGGCGGTCGTGGGATCAGTCCGCGGATCACCGGCCATTCTTCGCAGGCGTGGATGACCTCATCCAAACCCTCGGCCAGCACTCACCGAGAAACCGAAACATCAGGTGAGATGTGGCGATCCGGGCCTCAAGTAGCTCGCCCTCAAGGTCGCTAAAGTGGCGATCCAGACCCATAGGATTCTCGGAACCACCAAGAGCAGCACGCTCATCCGCCGTGATGACGCAGAACCGTCCTGACCGTCAGGGCCAAAGTATTACACAGGCGACAAGTCCCTTGGCCATCATACACCGAACTGCCGATCAGCACTAGCCGGGGCTCAATGTCGAGACGGTACCGTTGGTCGCCCCGCGAGGAAATCCATCCTTGAACCGTTATGGGGAATGCGCGAGTCTAAAAACAACTTTAGGTAGATCATTGGGTGCCGCATGGAACGTAGCGTCAAGGCGATGGCCAAGTCGATTGGCGAATCCGACATCGACGCCTTGGCTGATTTGGCAGAAACCCAAGGCATGGCGCGCAACGCCGCCGTCAGGCGCCTGTCACATCTCCAGTTGGCCGAGCCGGTTGTTCAAGAGGATGGTAGCGCCGCGTATCGTCTGTCCGAGTTGGGAAAAGCTGTTCTGGAATTCATCCAGGACAAATAGCGACCGCGACGACAACGGTGCGCGAGTCCAGGATTGCAAGACCACGAACGACGCGACGTCCATCAGCGCGACCAGATCCGGCGCAT
This sequence comes from Paracoccaceae bacterium, assembly GCA_049694515.1. Lineage (GTDB taxonomy): Bacteria > Pseudomonadota > Alphaproteobacteria > Rhodobacterales > Rhodobacteraceae > JADQCB01. The sequence goes on from JBAVQZ010000491.1 coordinate 1,170, forward strand.
GCTCCAACGATATCAATTCGCACCAAAGACGTCTTTGAACGATCCCTCGGAATCCTGCTCGCGTTTTCAGGGCGCCTATCAGAGTGATGGCGCCGGCATCGTGAACGGAAAGGTCCGGTCGCACGGCCTGCAAAAGCCGATATCCGGCGCCAGGACCCAGTTGGTTTTTCCTGGCCCCGCCGATCAATCCCGTATCGGCGGCAGATACTTGCTTTCAAGTGTCTCGCGCAGATGGGCGTGCTGTGCGGGCAGCTTCAGCGCCTCGCCCAGATGCGCCGTATCCTCGTCACGGTCAAAGCCGGGCTCGTTGGTGGCCACTTCGAACAGCACGCCGCCGGGGGTGCGGAAATAGATCGCCCAGAAATAGTCGCGGTCGATCACGGGCGTCACGTCATATCCGGTATCCATCAGCGCCTTGCGAACCTCCAGTTGCCGGGCGCGGTCCTCGACCGCGAAGGCGATGTGATGGACCGAGCCTGCCCCCTGCCCGGCCGGGGCCGCATTCACGGTTTCGATATCGACCAAATTTGCCCCCTTTCCGCCGGGAACGGCAAACCGGGTGATCGCCCCTTGCCGGTCTACCTCCTCGAAGCCCATGAATTTCAGCAGTTCCGCCGAAGCGCCTTGATCCGCCAGGCGCATGGTGGCCGAGTGAAAGCCGCGCACGGCCATTTCCTGACCGACGCCGTTGCCCGTCCAGGGGGCGCGGTCATCCTCGGACGCGATCAGGGCGAAGCCGTCCCCGTCGGGGCCGCGAAACAACAGGCGGTCTTCACCGAAGCGGGTGTCCTCGGACAACCCGGCCACGCCGAGCCTGGCAAGACGGTCCTTCCATGCCGGCAAGCTGTCTTTCGGGACCGCAAAAGCCGTAACAGAGACTTCGCCGGTGCCCGATCGGCCTCGCTTGGCGCCCTCGAACGGGAAATAGGTCATAACAGAACCGGGGGTGCCGACCTCGTCACCGTAATAGAGGTGATAGACATTCGGGGCGTCGAAATTGACGGTTTTTTTCACGCGGCGCAGACCGAGCGTTTTGGTGAAGAAGTCGTTGTTTCTCTGTGCGCCGCTGGCCAGTGACGTGACGTGGTGCAGGCCCTCTATGTGTTTCAGCATTCGATGGATCCTTTCGCCGCGGTGCTGCAATCGGGGTTGCCTAATATGTCGCCACCCTGTTCGATGGACAAACCCCGTTCGCGACACGCACTCTGTGCGATTTTGCAGAGGGGCAAGGAGGAACGCATGGAATTCGACTATATCGTCGTGGGCGCGGGGTCGGCCGGCTGCGTGCTGGCAAACAGGTTGAGCCGCAAGGCCAGCGTGCTGTTGCTGGAGGCCGGGGGGCGCGACAACTACCACTGGATCCATATCCCGATCGGCTATCTCTACTGCATCGGCAATCCGCGCACCGACTGGGGGTTCAAGACGGCGGAAGAGCCTGGCCTGAATGGCCGCAGCCTGCTTTACCCGCGCGGCAGGGTTCTTGGCGGCTGCTCCTCGATCAACGGAATGCTCTACCTGCGCGGTCAGGCAGCGGATTACGACCACTGGCGGCAGCTGGGAAATTCCGGCTGGGGCTGGGACGACGTGCTGCCCTATTTCAAGCGGTCCGAAGATTATTTCGCCGGTGCCGATGACATGCACGGGGAAGGCGGCGAATGGCGGGTGGAGAACCAGCGCCTGCACTGGGACGTGCTGGACGATTTCATGGCCGCCTGCGTGGCGGCAGGAATCCCCGAGACCACTGATTTCAACCGGGGCGACAACGAAGGCGTCGGCTATTTCAAGGTCAACCAGCGGAGTGGTTGGCGCTGGAGCACCGCGCGCGGCTTCCTGCGCCCGGTGAAGGACCGTGTGCATGTCGAAACACACGCCCAGGCCGAACGCGTGATGGTGGAGAACGGCCGCGCTGTCGGCGTGCGGTATCGTCAGAACGGCCAGGTGAAGACTGCGACGGCGCGGGCCGAGGTCGTGCTGGCAGCCGGGTCCATCGGAACGCCGCAGCTTTTGCAACTTTCCGGCATCGGGCCGGGGGCGCTCTTGCAGGAACATGGGATCGAAATGGTCCGGGAATCGGCAAGCATCGGCCAGAATCTTCAGGATCATCTCCAGCTGCGCTGCGCCTTCAGGGTGAATGGTGCCAAGACGCTGAACACAATGGCATCCACGTTGTTCGGGAAGGCCAAAATCGGTCTCGAATACGCCCTGAAACGCTCCGGGCCGATGTCCATGGCCCCGTCACAGCTCGGGGCATTCGCGAAGTCGTCGCCCGACGCGGCGACGCCCGATCTGGAATATCACGTGCAGCCGCTTTCGCTGGATGCGTTCGGCGGCGACCTGCACCCGTTCGACGCCATCACCGCCAGCGTCTGCAACCTGCGGCCCGAGAGCCGGGGGAGCGTTCAGATCACCTCGCCCGACCCGGCCGCGCATCCGGTGATCCGCCCGAACTACCTCTCCGCCCCGAAGGACCGCAAGGTGGCAGCTGACGCGATCCGCCTGACCCGACGCATCGTGGCGCAGGCGCCGATGGCGCGCTACGCGCCCGAAGAATTCAAACCCGGCCCCGAGGCCGAAAGCGAGGCCGATCTGGCCCAAGCCGCGGGGGAAATCGGCACGACCATTTTCCACCCGGTCGGCACGGTGCGGATGGGCATGGACGATGAAGCGCCGCTTGACCCGCAACTGCGGCTGCGCGGCATTGCCGGCCTGCGCGTTGCCGATGCCAGTGTCATGCCGACCATCACCAGCGGCAATACCAACTCCCCGACCATAATGATCGCGGAGAAGGCGTCGGCGATGATCCTTGGCGAATAGCGCGAATTCTAAAGGTTAAGACCGCGTTCACACCGCTCTGCTATCGCTGGAAACGGGTGAATACGAGGTGGTGGAATGAGCGCAGGCAGCAATGCGCCAGTCATCATCAAGCGCAAGAAGGTCGTCTCGGGCGACGGGCACCACGGCGGGGCGTGGAAGGTTGCCTATGCCGACTTCGTGACCGCCATGATGGCCTTCTTCATGCTGATGTGGCTGCTGAACGCAACGACGGAAAAACAACGCAAGGGAATCGCGGATTATTTCAATCCGACAATCCCGGTAAACCGGATTTCGGGCGGGGGCGAAGGCGCGTTCGGCGGGGACAGCATCTTCTCCGAAAAGATGCTGGCGCAGTCGGGCACGGGCGCCACGGCGCGGCGGACCACCAACGAGCGTCAGGCCCGAGGCGCCACTGGCGTCGACCTCTCTGAACGACGCAGGAAGAGCGGCGAAAATGCCGCCGCTTTCAAGGAGGTCGAGAAGCTGCTGCTCGCTCGAAGCGGCGAAAGCATGGTCGACGATCGCGCAATGCGCCACATCGTGACCCGCGTCACCGACAAGGGGCTTATCGTGGAACTGTTCGACATGCCCGGCAGTCCGCTATTCGAGTCGCGCGGTGACACGCCTAGCCCAATGATGGCGGCCCTGACACGGATGATCGCGGGCGTGTTCAGGCTTGTTACGAACGAAGTGGCTATCGGAGGGCATACGCGGGCGCTGCCGCAGGTGCGGCTCGGCGGATCCCCCTGGGATCTCTCAACCCGCCGCGCGCAGGCCGCGCGGGCCATGCTGGAGGACTCGGGGCTGGCGGCGCAGCGTGTCAGGCGCGTAACCGGCCATGCGGACCGGAGCCCGGCGGTGGACGACCCCATGGCGGTGCGCAACAACCGGATCGAGCTGATCCTGCTTCGCGTGGATCGGCCCAACCGATGAATCCTGCCGCATTTTACCTGTTAGGTCGCTGTTAAGCGCCGGCCTGTATCGCTGGAGTCAGACAAGGGGTTGAAGCAGCAGAAAGGCGCTACCCATGACGATTTCTTCCTCGCTGAACGCCGGCGTGGCCGGGCTGAACGCGAACGCCACCAGGCTGGCCACGATTTCCGACAATATCGCGAATTCCGGAACCTTCGGCTACAAGCGCGCCACGGCGGATTTCGAGTCCTTCGTGCTGGGCAACAACGGCAGCGGCGGCACCTATTCCGCGGGCGGCGTGCGGGCCTCCACCACGCGGGTAATCGACCAGCATGGCGGACTGATCTCAACCTCCAATCCGACCGACATCGCCATTGACGGGCGCGGCATGCTGCCGGTGACCAAGGCGGTCTCGCTCGATTCCGCGACCGGCGACACGCCGATGATGATGACGACGACAGGCTCCTTCCGAACCGATTCCGACGGTGTGCTGAGAACCGATTCAGGCCTGGTTCTGCTCGGCTGGCCGGCGGATTCAGATGGGAATATTCCGACCTTCCCGCGCGACACAGCCGCGGGCCTGCAACCGATCGTGATCAATTCCAACCAGACTGCCGGCGACCCGACGACGCGGATGAATCTTGGCGTCAACCTGCCGGCGACGGAAACCGAGGCCGGAAGCAGCGGCACGGCGTGGCCGCTCTCGGTCGAATATTTCGGCAACCTCGGCACCTCTGAAACGCTGGACGTGACATTCACCCCGACGGTTCCGGCTTCGGGCAGTTCGAATGAATGGACCATGGTGATCAAGGATTCGGCCCAGGGCGGCGCGACGATCGGGGAATACACGCTGACCTTCGACGATACGCGCGGGAACGGCGGTACACTGGCCTCAGTCAATGCGGTGTCGGGCGGCGCGTACGATGCTGCGACCGGCACGCTGGACCTGACCGTGGCGGGCGGGCCGATGACCATGACCATCGGGCGCCTGGGCGACCCGAACGGGCTGACCCAGCTTTCCGACAGTTTCGCGCCGACACAGATCACCAAGGACGGCTCACCGGTCGGCAACTTGACTTCGGTGGAAATCGACGAGAACGGGTTCATCAACGCGACCTACGACACCGGCTTCACGCGCCGCATATATCAGGTGCCCCTGGTGGATGTGCCGAACCCCAACGGTCTCATCTCGCTCAACAGCCAAGCATATCAGGTGTCTCCGAATTCCGGATCCTTCTTCCTTTGGGATGCCGGGGACGGACCCACGGGGGCGGTAGCCGGCTATGCGCGTGAAGGCTCCACCACGGATGTCGCCGGCGAGCTGACGCAGTTGATTCAGACCCAGCGTGCCTATTCTTCCAACGCAAAGATCATTCAGACGGTGGCGTTGTCCTTGGCCGAGGCCACCGACTTGCCGGTCGAGATTTCGCCCTGCGTGCTGGCGAGATTGGAGTTGATGCCCTTGAGCGTCTGCAGCGCAACCATCGCGCTGGTGTTCGTGAGAATACTGGACATTGGTTGGTTCCTTCAAGCACATGGCGCTTTTGCGCCGGATGGGTTTGCCGCGATCCGCGGCTGGAACGGAGTTTCACCCTTACGGCCGATGCGGTTTCGCATTGCCGTGCCACCCCCTCTGGAATGCAGCTCCGACCCTCGACCCCAAGTGCTAAGAACCTTCTAAAACCGTATCCCTCAAACCGTTCGGATTTGACACAAACGCCTCAGGCCCGGCGTTTGACCCTGCTTGGCGCGCCGCTCAGGCTGCTGCGCCGGCCGCGCCGATCATAGGTCTGCATCTGCGGTCCCCCGTTGCGGATCTGATCGATCCGCTCGCGCGCGGCCTCGATCCCGCGCCGCGCGGCCTCCAGCAGCCGCGCATTGCGCTCGGCGATTTGGCGCAGACCGGTCAGCGCATCGGCATCCATCGGCGTGGCGTCCCCGAAAAGGTGCGCCGCGATACGCTCCTTCTCGGGCACGAGACGCGCCAGCTCATCGAGCCGCCCGGCCAATAGCGCGGCCTGTTCCCGGTCGAGCAAGTCGCGCAACAGGCCGGGAAAGTCACTCTCCGCCATCGGCCCGCTCCTTCAATGCCTCGAACAGGTGTTCAGCCAGACCGATGCCGCCGCTTTTTACCATTTCCTGCGCCTCGGCCTGACGCAGGAACGAGGTGAACTGCTGTTCGCCCGCGCCGCCGCCGAACTCGCCGGGCATTTCCCCGAACCCCGCAGATTTGAGCATCTCCGACAAGAAATTCGCTTCGAGCTGTTCGGCGGCGCGGTGAAGTTTCGTATCCGGACTGGCGGCCTGCAGCCGGCCGGAAGCGAGCGGGATGTCTATCATTTTTCACCTCCTTAAATTGCGATCGGTTTTTCCCGTTATGTCCCCACCCCGGTAAAGGAGTGGTAACTTTGCTGCCGCAAGACTGCACCGGTCCCGAGGCAGAAGGCCACGAATTCAATGTCGATCCCGATGAGCCCGAAAAACCTGTTTCCGCAGGTTTCCGCGAAAACCGGAGTATCGCGGGTCGTGCAGGACAGTCCGAGCTCTCCGGGCGAGTCGTTTGCGAGCAAATTCGCCGGCCGGGGCGCCGACGTGTACG
>JBAVQZ010000492.1:0-4792 GCA_049694515.1 Paracoccaceae bacterium
ATCAGCGCGACCGCCCGGTCGAACTGCACCGTATCGAAGTGGTCCACGAAACGGTCGATATTGGCCTGGTTCTCCCGGCACAGCTGCGCGGCCCGTCCCTGGCTGGGTGCCGAGCCACTTGCCAAGGCGATCTCGGCCTGTCGGGTATAGAACGCGCCCGACGGCGTCATCGAGGCATTCAGCAAGACCTGCTGGAGGCCGCTGAACCCCGAGAAGCCCAGATTGTGCGCCAGCCGTGTGATCGTCGAGGGATTGACCTGCAGCCGCTCGGCAAGGGATGTGATCGACAGCAACGCCGGATCGCCCTGAAGTTCCAGCATTTCCCCAAGGGCCTTGCGGGCCTTTGCCCCCAGCGCGATCTGTGTTTCTCCGCGTGTGATCTGAAGTGCCAGGTCGCGAAGTTCCTGGATGCTTGACGGAGCTGTCGAGATGCCAGCTGCCGGACTGTCACTTCGAGACGTAGAGGGGGGCTTGGGCGCTCCGGTCATAGATTTCCCATTCAACTCCATTCTTTCTGACACGCATGACAGCTGTGGCAAGGGTATTCTCGCGATCGGGGTCATCAGGGGCGTCCCGATGGATCGGCAGCCCGGGACCCGCCGTGTCGCGGAGGATTTCGAGCGGCGAGTGTTCGCCGGCGGCGACCAGGGCGTCGCCGCGCGCCTGCCGGTCGTGCGATGACTTTGTGATGATCTGCCGTCCCGTCGCCGCAGCCGGAAGGCGCAAGGCATGGTTGGTGTGCAGCGATGGCCCGGAAACCTCTTTCACCACGCAATTGCCGCCGCCGAATTCCACGCTCAGCAGCTCCGGACGGCCGGCTTGGGCCAGGGTGAAGTGGAAGCCGCCGCTGTTCGGATTGCCCGCCAGAAGGGAGACGGACTCGTCAAGGTCGTGCGCGGCAAGGACGGCACGGCCAAGCACCATTCGGGGTATGCCGGCCTCGACATCGAGAAGCCGAAGGTTGTTGACCGCCTGCGCGATACCGCGATCCGTCACGGCGAAGGAATGTCCGGGAAGTGAGCCGGGATAACAGAACGATATGAAACCGGGCGATTCATCCGGGGTGATGTCGGCAATGAAACAGGCGCCGTGAAAGAATGGCAGGCCGTCCTCGTTATGCGCGAATGTCGGTGTCGCGCCGGGAATTTGCACGGTCGTGCAGCCGTCCGGCGCAGAGGCAAGCAGATCGCCGCGGCAGTTCCACGCCATGACGTGATCCACAGGAAGATCCAGGCCTTGGGCAAGCCCTTGGATCTCTTCCCAGACGGCTGGAAAACGCTGCTTTGTCGCCTCGATCAGCCGGGACACGCGCGCGGTATGTTCGCCCGAAGTGACTTTGTGCCAGATGTCGCTTTTTGTCAGGTGGAGATGAACCGAATCGCGGCCTGCGACCCCGAGCGCCGCGCCGATCGCCCGGGGCGTGCCAGCGGCCGCCAGCCAGCCAAGATCGCGTGCAGGGCTATTCGACATGTTGGAGGAAATCCTTCATCCGGTCGTTCGGCGGGTTGTCGATCACGTCCCGCGGCTTGCCGTCGACAGCGATCTTGCCATGTTCCATGAAGATCAGCCGGGTGCCGACCTGTTTGGCGAATGACATCTCGTGGGTCACCACGACCATCGTCATGCGTTCCTCGGCCAGCGCCCGCATGACGTTCAGCACCTCCTGCTTCAGCTCGGGGTCGAGCGCAGAGGTCGGCTCGTCGAAAAGCATGACCTTGGGTTTCACGGCAAGCGCGCGGGCAATGGCGACGCGCTGTTGCTGCCCTCCCGACAGTTCGGCCGGAAGGTGGCCTGCCTTGTCCTGCAGTCCGACCTTTTCCAGAAGGTCCAGCGCCAGCGCCCTGGCATCGGCCTTTCCCAGCCCGCGCACCTTTCGGGGACCGAAAGCCACGTTCTCCAACGCGGTCAGCTGCGGGAACAGGTTGAACTGCTGGAACACCATGCCGGCCTCGCGGCGGATTTCGCGCAGCTGGCGCGCTCCGCCGGTGACGCTGAGGCCATCGACGATCAAATCGCCTCCGGTGATGATCTCGAGGCCGTTTATGCAGCGCAGCAGCGTCGATTTTCCCGACCCCGACGGGCCGACAAGAACGACGACCTCGCCCTTCGAAATCGACAGGTTGACCTCGTCCAGGACCTTGAGGGACCCGAAACTCTTGGACGTATTGCGGAATTCGATGATGCTCATAGGATCCTCACGCGCTTTTCGATCATGCGAAGGGCAAGCGTCATGGTGCCGGTCATGAGCAGGTATATGACCGCGACGGCGGTCCATATCTCGACCGCGCGGAAGTTTGCGGCCATGATCTCCTGCCCGGTCCGGGTAAGTTCGCCGACGCCGATCACGATGAAAAGCGACGTGTCCTTCAGGCTGACGATGAACTGGTTGCCAAGCGGCGGGATCAGGCGGCGAAATGCCAGTGGCCCGACGACGTAAAGCAGAACCTTCCAGTAGGGCAGGCCAAGCGCCAGGCCCGCTTCGCTCAACCCCTTGCTGATCGACAGAAATGCGCCACGGACGATTTCGGCGATATAGGCGCCTGCGTTCACGATGATGGCGAGGATCGCGGCGGTCATCGGCTCGATCCGGATACTGGCGAGCACGGGAAGCGCGAAATAGAGAAACATCACCTGCACGACGATCGGCGTGCCCCGGATCAGCTCGACATATGCGAACGCCACGGCGTTAAGGAGCTTTCCGCCGAACGCGCGCATCAGCCCGGCGACCGTCCCCAGTATCAGCCCGCCGACCAGGCCGAACATGGTGATGTAGATGGTCGTTCTCGCCCCGTCCATCAGTTGTGGAAACGAGGTGAGTACGACTGACCAGTCGGTATCCATGATCTTGCTCCGATATCGCGATTTGAGGGGCAGGCCGGCCCGAAAGGCCGGCCCGCGTGTGGTCTGGCTCAGTTCGACGGCGCTTTGCCGAACCACTTCTCAAAGATCGCGTCATAACGACCGTCCGCGCGCATATTCGCCAGCGCCGCGTTCACCCTGGCGACCAGGGGGCTGCCCTTGGGAAAGCCGACACCGTATTGTTGGGCCATCATCTGCTTGCCCACGGTCTTTACCTGTCCGTTGCCGGCATTCTTGATGTAGTAGAGGACGTTGGGCGTGTCGTGCATGGCGGCGTCCACCCGCCCGGTGCGGAGTTCCAGATAGGCGTTGTCGACATTGGGGAACTTCCGCAGCGTCGTGCCGTTGAAGTTCTCTTCGGCGTAGTCCGCGGCCGAGGTGCCCATCTTGACGGCAAGCGTCTTGCCCTCGAGATCCTCTTCGCCCTTGATGTCGCTTTTTGCCGGAACCATCAGCAGAAAGCCGCTGTCGTAATAGCCGTCGGAAAAGTCGATGACCTTTTCGCGCTCGGGCTTGATCGTGATGCCGGCCAGCGCGACGTCGATCTGCCCGGTCTGCAGGGCCGGGATGATCCCCGAGAAATCCATCGGCCTCAACTCGTAGGTCACGCCGATTTCCTTGGCTATGGCATCCCACATGTCGATGTCGAAACCGACATATTTGTCGCCCTGCTTGAACTCGAAAGGCACGAAGGCCGTGTCGGTGGCGACGATCAGATCGTCGGCAGAGGCGGAAGTTGCACCGAGCGCCAGCATCGCGGCGGCTGCAAGTTTGATGATAGGTCTCATGTTCGCTCCCATGTTGTCATATTATGCATTCATATGTTGCACCAGACATTGCTGATGCAAATAAATTTGCAGAATACGGCGCAGCGCGCAAATGGATTCTCTTCAAGGAAATCAAAGGCGAGCGCCGAAAATGGACGATTGAGGCGCCGGCAAGCGGTGCCGTGCTCTGTCGCAGGGGCGCATGAGGCCTGTACGGCGCGGCGGCCTGGATCCCGGCATCCGGTGCCGCCCCCGGCCCCGCCGGCGCCGCGTTCCGTCAGGAAACGGCCTGGATCGCCCCGGTTGCCGTCAGAGTCTGGATACGGCCCTCGAGCTTGTGATGAAATACCTGCCGGAAAGCTCAAATTTCGAAAGAAATACCTTCCCAGCTCTGCGGATGGCAATGCTCAGGCTGGTTTTCGAGGGGCCATTGCCGTTTTCTCAAAACGACGAATTTGGTTTCCCAAAACGACCTTGGATTTCAAGGTGAGGGATAAGTTTCCGGTGATGAGAAAAGTGGCAGCCCGTAGGGGAGTCGAACCCCTCTTTCCAGGTTGAAAACCTGGCGTCCTAACCGATAGACGAACGGGCCATGCCTTCGCGTGACGCGGTTACTAGGCAAATTGGCCGGTCGGCGCAAGAGGGTTTTTCACGAAAAAATCAACGCGGTTGCATCATGCCCGCACGGCGTCCTCGAGGCGCAGCTGCGGCCGCTGGCGCCCCCCCCATGTGTTGATCTCGAGCCGCCCGGCAAGGTGGAACCGCGCGCCGCCGTGGTTCTCCAGCAGCGGGCCGAGAGGTCCGTCGAAGGCACCGAAGGCAATCGCATCAAGACGAGCGCCCATGCCGTCGCCGAGGCCGATTTTCAAATGACTCTCGCCGATCCGCCTGACGAAACCGATCTCGACGTCGGGAAAGGCGAAACGCGGGGCAGGGGCGCCGGCACCGTAAGGGCCCGCTTCCTCGATCTTTCCGATCAGGTCCACGGTCGCGGCGCCGGGCATCAGTATTCCGTCAAGCCGCAGGTCGGCAGGGCCGGCCTCTCCGGCGCCCTGCCTTGCCAGCAGTTCGGACAGCCGGTCCATCGCCGCGTCCAGCCGGTCGCGCGCCACGCTCAGCCCGGCGGCCATCCTGTGCCCGCCGCCCTTGAGCAGCAGCCCCTCGGC
>JBAVQZ010000493.1:0-3457 GCA_049694515.1 Paracoccaceae bacterium
GGCCGCGGCGATGGCATGAAGGCGTTCGGCGACATGCGGCGCGGGCGGCGCCGGGCGGCGGCTTTGCATACTGACATGAATCAGCAGCGTCTCGCCCGTGGCCAGCGCCTTGTCGCCGGAATACATCGTGTGAAACAGGTGCATCTTCTTGCCCGCCCCGTCCAGGCACAGCGTTTCCACCCGGAAGGGCGCGCCGGCGTGAATCTCTTGCAGAAAACGGATATGCGTTTCGGCGGTGAAGAAACTGCCGCCCGAGGCGATATATTCGGCGTCGCAGCCGACGATCTCCATGAAGCGGTCGGTCGCGTCCGAAAACGCCTGGCCATAGCGCGGCTCGGTCATGTGGCCGTTATAGTCGGTCCAGTCCAGCGGCACGGAGTGGGCCGTGGTCACGATGGGCCGGGTGATGTCGATCTCGTCGTCCCGCATCGCCCCGTCCACCTCGCGCAGATGCACGCCGGCGCCCCAGCCGGCCCATTTCAGGGCGCGCAGGAAGGCCACCAGGTTGGTATCGCGGATCTTTTCAAGCTCGGCGATGGTGCGGGCGCCGGACTGCGCGTCCGACTGCGCGGCGATCCGCGCCACCAGATCGTCGGTCATCTCGGGCACGTCCGTCAGACGGGTCCAGGGCAGATCCAGGCAGGGGCCGAACTGCTCCATGAAATGCGCCATGCCGGACTCGCCGCCGGCGATGCGGTAGGTCTCGAACAGGCCCATCTGTGCCCAGCGAAGGCCAAAGCCCATGCGGATCGCCTCGTCGATCTCGGCGGTGGTGGCGACGCCGTCGCGCACCAGCCACAGCGCCTCGCGCCAGACGGATTCCAGCAGGCGGTCGGCAATATGGGCGTCGATCTCCTTGCGCACATGCAGCGGGTACATGCCCAACCCGGTCAGCATGTCCTTGGCGCGCGTGACCAACTCGGACGGATTTTCCGGGCTGGCCACCAGTTCCACCAGCGGCAGCAGGTAGACCGGGTTGAACGGATGCGTCACCACGATCTGTCCCGGGCGTACAGCGCCCTGCTGCAGGGCCGAGGGCGTAAAGCCCGAGGTGGAGGAACCGATGATCGCCCCTGCGTCGCAATGCTCCTGGATCGTCCGGTAAACCGCGTGCTTGATCTCAAGCCGCTCGGGCACGCTTTCCTGAATCCACGCGGCGCCCGCGACCGCCCCGGGGATTGCGTCGTGGAAACTCAGCGTTCCCTCGGCCCGCATCGGCACGTCGAACAGTCCCGGCATGGCCGCGCGCGCATTGTCCAGCACCGCGCCGATTTTCCGTTCGGCCTCCGGGTCCGGGTCGAAAATTCGTACGTCCCAGCCCATCAGCAGGAACCGCGCGGCCCAGCCGCCGCCGATGACCCCGCCGCCGATGATCGCCGCCGTCTGTGTCATGTCGTCCCTCGTTCTTTCGTCCAGAGGACAGCAAGCGCGGGCGCAACGCAACCCGCCGCCATCGCCGCCGTCAGTACGGCATCGGATGCGCCTTGTGGGCGGTGGCGATCTCGGCCCGGACGTCTTCGGACAGGGTCACGTCCGCAGCACCCAGCACGGTTTTCAACTGCTTGACCGAAGTCGCGCCGATGATCGGCACCACCGGGAAAGGCCGCGACATCACGAAGGCGATCGCCATCTGCACCGGGTCCAGCCGGTTTTCCTTGGCGATGCCCATATAGGTGGCGACGGCCTCCCAGACGCGCGGGGTGATGCGCCCGCCCAGATCGGCCACCCGCGCGCGCCGTGTGCCCTCGGGCGTGACATCGCCGGCGTATTTGCCGCTCAGAAGCCCCGCCGCGAGCGGAGAATAGGCCAGCAGCGTGACATCCTCGTTCACGCCCAGCTCGGCCATGTCGGTATCGTAAAGCCGGCAGAGCAGCGAATACTCGTTCTGCATCGCCTGAACGCGCGGGCCCGCCCCCTGCTCGGCCAGGCGCAGCCATTGCGCCGTGCCCCAGGCGGTTTCGTTGGACAGGCCGAAATGACGGATCTTGCCCGCCTTGACCAGTTCCTTCAGCGTGTCCAGCGCTTCTTGCATATGCGCGATGGTTTCCACGCGATCCTGCCCCGAGGGATCGTAGCGCCAGTATTTGCGGAAATGGTAGGAGCCGCGGTTCGGCCAGTGGAACTGGTAGAGGTCGATCACGTCGGTTTGCAGACGCCTCAGCGAATCCTCCACCGCCTGCGTGATGCTGGCGCGCGTGATCGGCGCGCCGTCGCGCACCGCCCTTTGCCCCTCGCCGGTGATCTTGGTGGCCAGCACAAGCTCGTCGCGCCGGCCCGTCCGGGCGAACCATTCTCCAATGATCTCCTCGGTGCGGCCCACGGTTTCGGCGCGCACCGGGGCCGTGGGATACATCTCGGCCGTGTCGATGAAATTGATGCCGTGATCGAGGGCCATGTCGATCTGCGCATGCCCCTCTTCAGCGGTGTTCTGCGCCCCCCAGGTCATCGACCCGAGGCAGATCTCCGAAACCTCCAGATCGCTCCGGCCGAGTGTCAGCTTGCGCATTTACGTGCCCCCGAATTGCATGGTTCGGGGGCACAATTATCGCCTTACACGGCGAGGGCAACCCTTTCCTCAGGGCCGCACATAGGCATAGCCGTCTTCCTGCAGCTGGATCAGCCGCACCACGCCCGAGGGCACAACCGTCGCCTCGCTCAGCAGTTCGGGGGCGTGGCCCAGCTTCTTGGTCATGCCCGCGATGGTGTTGGCGCAGGCGGCGAAGGTCAGGTTCTCCATCTCCAGCGACATCGCCGAGATGCGGTCGGCCACCGGACTCTTGCCCTTTACATACATGTTCAGGCCGGGGCCGTAGGCAACGATCTCGGCCACCACGTCATCGCCTTGCGATTTGTAATAACTGGTCAGATTCTGCACGTTGTTCAGCGCCATGTTCATCACCTGCGGATCGTTCTGATCGACATGGACGGCAACGCGATGGGTCACGCCCTCGGCCAAGGCGGCAGTGCTGGCGGCAAGGGCGAAGAGCCCGGCAAGTGCGAGTTTTTTCATGGTTTCCTCCCTATTGATGAATCGCACCGTAACAGAGAATCCGCGAAATACATGCCAAAAAAAGAATTTGAGAACATTGCGCGAACATCTTATGCTTTCCCGCATGAACGCCCCGAGTCTCACCCGCGCCCCGCGCCCGGCGATTTCCGTGCTGGAGGAGATGCGCCTGCCCCTGGCGCGGGTGCATGAGATCTGCGGTCCAGCCCGGCACATGCTGGCGCTGAACGTCGCGGGCGCGCTGCAGGGGCCGGTTTTCTGGATACAACCTGAATGGGTGCCCGGCCGCCTCTGTCCCGAGGCGGTGCTGCGCTTCGTCAATCCGGGGCGTTTGACCTTCATCGACCCCAAGCGCCCCGAGGATATGCTCTGGACGATGGAAGAGGCGCTGCGCGCCGGGGTGGTGCCGCTTGTGGTGGCCGACCTGCCGGCGCCGCCGGGGCTGACGCC
>JBAVQZ010000494.1:0-4186 GCA_049694515.1 Paracoccaceae bacterium
GTCAGCGGCTGCCCGGCGGTTTCGGCGGCGATGTCCTGCGCCTGACCCAGAACCATGCCGCGCGCCCCGGCGGCGCGGGCCAGCGTGGCGATCAGATCGATTCGCACCGTGGCATCCGGGTGCGTCGCGGGATCGGCCAGCAGGTCGAAGGCCAGCGTCTGCAGCGCGTCGCCGGCAAGCACGGCGGTGGCTTCGTCCCATTTCACATGCACGGTGGGCAGGCCCCGGCGCAGATCGTCGTCATCCATGCAGGGCAGATCGTCATGCACCAGGCTGTAGGCATGAACGGCCTCGATCGCCGCGGCGGCCCGAAGCGCGCGCTCCGGCGCCACGCCATGCAGCGCGGCGCTTTCCATCACCAGGAACGCCCGCAGCCGCTTGCCGCCCCGCACCGCATAGCGCATGGCATGCACCACCTGCTGATCGGCATGATCCGCCAGCGCCGCCTCCAGATGCGCGCCGACCCGTGCGGCGACCGCGTCCAGCCGATCGCGGAACATCAGAGTCCTTCGACAGGGGTCGTGCCCGTGGGCTGGCCCTCGCTGTCGAGCGTGATGGCCGCGACCTTCTCCTCGGCCTCTTTCAGCTTTTCCTCGCAGCGTTTCTTCAGCTCCGCCCCGCGTCCGTAAAGCGCGATCGACTGGTCAAGGGGCACGTCGCCCCGCTCCAGCTGGTTCACCACCTGCTCGAGCTCTTTCAGAGCCTCCTCGAAGCTCATCTCGCCGACCTGTTTCTCGCTCACGACCCACGCTCCATCAGAACCTTCAAATGCGCCGCCGCGCTTGCGGCCATCGCCTCAAGATCATATCCGCCTTCCAGTGTCGAGACCACCCTGCCGCCCGAATGGGCATCGGCGATGTCGTACAGACGGTGCGTCACCCAGGCGAAATCCTCTTCGTCCCATGTCAGCTGCGCCAGCGGGTCGTCGGCATGGGCGTCGAACCCGGCCGAGATCAGCACAAGCTCGGGCGCGAAGGTGTCCAGCGCGGGCAGCACCTGCGCCTCCATCCTCCGCCGGAACAGCGCACCGTCCGAGCCGGGCGGCAGCGGCACGTTCAGAATGTTGCCATGCGCGCCGCGTTCCTCGGGCGCGCCGGTGCCAGGATAGAGCGGCATCTGGTGGGTGGAGGCGAAGAGCACGCGTGCTTCGTCCCACAAAAGATCCTGCGTACCGTTGCCGTGATGCACGTCGAAATCCATCACCGCCACGCGTGACAACCCGTGGTGATCCAGCGCGTGTCTGGCCGCGATAGAGACGTTTCCGAACAGGCAGAAGCCCATCGCGATCTCGGTCTCGGCATGGTGTCCGGGTGGACGGCAGGCGACGAAGGCATTGCCGGCCTCGCCGCCAAGAACCATGTCCACCGCCTTGACCGCCGCCCCAGCGCCGCGCAGCGCGGCGTTCAGCGATCCGGGCGAAATATGCGTGTCGGCATCCAGCGCGACGCAGCCTTCGGCGGGAATGGCCGCCCGGATCCGGTCGATATAGCGCTGCGGGTGGCAGCGCAGCAGCGCGGCCTCTTCGGCCAGCGGCGCCTCGATCCGCAGCAGCGCGTCGAAATCGGGGCTGTCCAGCCGCGCGAGAAGCGTTTCGAGCCGCGCCACCTGCTCGGGGTGGCCCTTCGGCGTGACATGGGCGAGACAGTCGGGATGGGTCAGGAATGCGGTTGTCATTGCGCGAAGCTAGGCGTTGCCGTGCCGGTCGGCAAGCCGCTCATCGGTCCTTTCCGACCTCTTCGCTCCGGGCCGCGAAGACGTCCGCAAGGACGGATGAGCGCCGGGTCAGTCCGGCGCCAGCATGTAGCCCGCGCCCCGCACCGTCTGAAGATAGCGCGGCTGCTTCGGGTCGGCCTCGATCTTGCGGCGCAGCCGGGTGATCTGCACGTCGATCGCGCGCTCCTGCGCCTGGCCGCGGTCCCGCCCCAGGTCCTCGACCAGGCGCGAGCGGGCGACCGGCTCGCCCGGACAGGTCGAAAAGATGCGCATGAGCTGGCTTTCCGTCGCGGTCAGTCGGATCAGGCTTTCGCCTTGCCACATCTCGCCCCGCTCGATGTCATAGCGCACCGGGCCAAGATGCAGCACTTTCGGTCCGGCCGCCTCGGGCGGCGTCTGCGGCACGCGGCGCAGGATCGCGTTGATCCTGAGCAGCAGTTCCTTAGGCTCGAACGGTTTGGCGAGGTAATCGTCGGCCCCCGCCTCAAGCCCCGCGATGCGGTCGCTGGTCTCGCCGCGGGCGGTCAAAAGCAGGATCGGCGTCGCGATCTCTTCGCGCAGGCTGCGCGTCAGGGCGATCCCGTCCTCGCCGGGCATCATCACGTCCAGCACGATCAGGTCGAATTCCAGCCCTTCCAGAAGGCGCCTGGCATGCGCCGCATCGCGCGACGCGCTGACCAGGAACCCGTGGCGGATCAGGAATTTCCGCAGCAGGTCGCGGATGCGTTCGTCGTCATCGACGATCAGCAGATGCGCTTCGGCCTCGCCGCTCATGGGGCGCTGTCCTTGAACAGGTTGAAATGACGCCGCATTTCGGGGTCCATCATCGCCTCGAGCACCTGGCGGAAGCCGGCCACCGCCTCGGGGCCCGCCGCGCGATAGGCCTTTCGCATCCGGGCGCGTTGGGCGTCTGAGAGCTGCTGCTCCAGCGCATCGCCTTTCTCGGTCAGGAAAAGATGCCGCTCGCGCTTGTCGCGGTTGCCGACCCGGCTGTCCACCAGCCCGTCCTCGATCAGCGTCCGCAGCACCCGGTTGAGCGACTGCTTGGTCACGCCCAGGATCGACAACAGGTTGTTGACCGTGGTGCCGGGGGCACGGTGGATGAAATGCATCGCCCGGTGATGCGCCCTGCCATAGCCGTATTGCTCCAGAATCCGGTCCGGATCGGCGGTGAACCCGCGATAGGCGAAGAACATCGCCTCAATCCCCTTCCGCAGCTGATCGTCGGTCAGGAAAAGCAGGTTCTCCCCGCTATGCGACGGTGCGGTTGCGCCTTCTGCCATTGGAGCCCCTCCGTTCACGTTTTTCGTGTCGTATCGGGATTTTATGTCAGCCTTGTTGACTTTCCAAGAATCAATTGCTAGCGATCCGACGATTTCACGCAACTTTATGTCCGATCCGGACTTAAGTCGCGCAACATATGCAAAATATTGGGCTGCGCGCCCGAGGCTGAAGGAAAGGATGCGCCGATGGCTGGCTATGATGATCGTGACGGACAGATCTGGATGGACGGCAAGCTGGTTCCGTGGCGGGATGCCAAGGTGCACGTGCTGACCCACGCGCTGCATTACGCCTCTTCGGTGTTCGAGGGCGAGCGGTGCTATAACGGCAAGATATTCAAGAGCCGCGAGCATTCCGAACGGCTTCACCGCTCGGCCAACCTGATCGACTTCGAGGTTCCCTACAGCGTCGACCAGCTTGAGGCCGCAAAGCAGGAGGTGCTCAAGGCCAACGGCCAGACAGACGCCTATGTGCGCGCCTTCGCCTGGCGCGGGGCGGGGCCGGACATGGGCGTCGCCTCGGCCCGCAACCCGGTGCGGGTGGCGATCGCGACCTGGGAATGGGGCGCCTACTATGGCGATGCCAAGATGAAGGGCGCCAAGCTGGACATCTCCAAGTGGAAGCGGCCCAGCCCGGAAACGATTCCCAGCCACGCAAAGGCTGCGGGGCTTTACATGATCTGCACCATGTCCAAGCACGCGGCCGAGGCGAAGGGCTGTTCCGACGCGATGATGTTCGACTATCGCGGTTATGTGGCCGAGGCGACCGGGGCCAATATCTTCTTCGTCAAGGATGGCGAGGTGCACACCCCGCTGCCCGACTGCTTCCTGAACGGCCTGACGCGGCAGACCGTCATCGGAATGCTGAACGACCGCAAGATCAAGGTGCATGAGAGACACATCATGCCCGAAGAACTGGAAGGGTTCGAGCAGTGCTGGCTGACCGGTACGGCCGCCGAGGTCACGCCGGTGGGCCAGATCGGGGACTATAAGTTCGAGGTTGGCGCGTTGACCCGCGACATTGCCGAAAGCTACGAGAAACTGGTGCGCTCCTAGGCGCGGCGGGACATGGCCCGACGGCTGCCCGTCCATATCCCCGGCTACGGAGTCCTGCGCCCCCATGTTGGGGTGCGACCCGCGCCCGAAATCGTCACCCGCGCCGCGGCGCGTCTGCATCCGGCGCAACCCGGCGC
>JBAVQZ010000495.1:0-1782 GCA_049694515.1 Paracoccaceae bacterium
GGGCCAGACCGACCCGGTGACGTTGAGCGCCGCGCGTTTCGGCCGCCTGCCGCGCGCCTATGTCTTCTGCACCGGGGACCGCACCGTGACTTACCCGCTGCAACAGGCTATGGAGGCCGGCAGCCCCTGCGCCGAGACATTCACGCTGGATTGCGGCCACCTGCCGCAGCTCACCCGACCCGAGGCCCTGGGCGAAATCCTGGCCAAGCTCTGAAGGAAAGCCATGACCAAACCCTGCATCATCTGCGTCGCCATCACCGGCTCGCTGCCGCGCAAGGAGAACAACCCCGCCGTACCGATCACGGTGGAGGAGCAGATCGAAAGCACCCATGCGGCGTTCGAGGCGGGCGCGGCCATCGCGCATTGCCATGTCCGAAACGACGACCAGACGCCCACCTCGGACCCCGAGCGTTTCGCCCGGCTGATGGAGGGGTTGAAGACGCACTGCCCCGGCATGATCATCCAGCTGTCCACCGGTGGCCGGTCGGGCGCGGGCAAGGCGCGGGGGGGCATGTTGCCGCTCCGCCCCGACATGGCCTCGCTTTCCGTCGGCTCCAACAACTTTCCCACGCGGGTTTACGAGAACCCGCCGGATCTGGTGGATTGGCTGGCCTCGGAGATGCTGAAATACGACGTGAAGCCCGAGATCGAAGCCTTTGATCTGAGCCATATCCTTCAGGCCGCGAAAATGGCCGATGACGGGCGGCTGAAGAAACCGCTCTACGTCCAGTTCGTGATGGGGGTGAAGAACGCGATGCCCGCCGACAAGCCGGTGTTCGACTTCTATATCGAGACGCTCAAGCGCGTTGCGCCCGATGCCGAATGGTGCGGTGCCGGGATCGGGCCGAACCAGATCGTGCTGAACGAGTGGTCCATCGCCGCGGGCGGACACACCCGCACCGGGCTGGAGGACAACGTGCGGCTGGACCGCGACAGCCTGGCGCCCTCGAACGCGGCGCTGGTCGAGCGCGCGGCAAAGCTGTGCGAGAAATACCACCGCCCCGTCGCCACCTGGGCCGAGGCGCGCGACATGCTTGGCCTGAGGAGCGACTGATATGGCCGTCAGCCCCTTCGACAGCGCGCTCTACCGCGATCTGTTCCACGACGCCGAGACCGGAAAGCTGTTCACCGACAGCGCCGAGATCCGCGCCATGCTGCTGGTCGAGGGGGCGCTGGCGCGCGCGCAGGGAAACGCGGGCCTGATCCCCGAACTCAGCGCGGCCTTCATCCACCGCGCCGCGATGGAGGTGCAGATCGACCCGGCCGGCCTTGCCGCCGAGACGGGTCAAAGCGCCGTCTGCATCCCCGCGCTGGTCAAGGCGTTCCGCAAGGCCGTCGAGGCGCCGGAGCACGCGCAATACATTCATTGGGGCGCCACAAGCCAGGACATCATCGACACCGGGCTGGTGCTGCGGCTGCGCCAGGCGCTGGCGTTGTTCTCCGGGCGGCTGGACAACCTGCTGGATGCGCTGGCCAAGCTGGCCGACGCGCATCAGGCGCTGCCGATGGCCGCGCGCACCTGGGGGCAGGCCGCGACGCCCACTTCCTTCGGCGCGGTGGTGGCAAGCTGGGGCCAGCCGCTGTTGCGCGACCGTGCGCGTCTGGCGGAAATGCGGCCGCGCGTGCTTCAGGTCAGCCTTTCAGGCGCCTCCGGAACCCTTTCGGCGATGGTCCCGCATGGGGCCGAGATCCGCGCCGCGCTGGCCGACGCGCTGGGGCTGCACGATCCGGGCGAGAGCTGGCACTCCACCCGCGACGGGCTGGCCGAGCTTTCGGGCTGGA
>JBAVQZ010000496.1:0-6182 GCA_049694515.1 Paracoccaceae bacterium
GCGGCAGCCGCCGGCCGGCGCGCTTCAGCTTGGCCTCAAGACCGCGCCCGCCGACGCCCAGCCGCGCCTCCATCATGGCGGCTATGCCGTCGGCCATCTCTGCAACCGTCACCACGAACCGTCACCCCTTATTCCCTCACCCGAAGATAGCCGTGGGACGCATCACGCATCAACACCGCTGGCGCCTGTCGGCGCAAGGCGTTATGCAGCGGCCATGCTTCACACCGTCATCACAGATCCCGTCCCCGCCGCCCCGCCGCTGCTGATCGCGCACGGCCTGTTCGGCTCGGCCCGCAACTGGGGGGCGGTTGCCAAACGGCTCTCGGCGGATCGGCAGGTGATCACGGTGGACATGCGAAACCACGGCGACAGCCCGTGGAACGACGCGCATGACTATCCCGAGATGGCCGCCGATTTGGCCGAGGTGATCGCGGCGCATGGCGGGCGCGCGGATGTCCTGGGCCATTCGATGGGCGGCAAAGCGGCGATGGCGTTGGCCCTGACCCATCCCGAGGCGGTGAACAGGCTCATCGTGGCCGACATCGCGCCGGTCGCATACGGCCACAGCCAGGCCCCGATGATCGACGCGATGCGCGCTGTCGATCTGTCCGGGGTGGAAAAACGCTCCGACGCCGATACACAACTCGCCCGATGGGTGGCCGAGCCTCCCGTGCGCGCCTTCCTGCTGCAATCGCTGGACCTGCGCGCGCGGCGCTGGCGACTGAACCTCGACGTGCTGGAGGCGGAGATGGACAAGATCATCGGCTGGCCCGCGATCGAAGGCCGGTTCGACGGCCCGGCGCTGTTTCTGTCAGGGGCAGAGTCCGATTATGTTCGGCCCGCCCATCGTGACAGCATCAAGGCGCTGTTTCCGAATGCGCGATTCGCCAAGATCCCCGGCGCGGGGCACTGGCTGCATGCCGAGAAACCGCGTGAATTCGAGGCCGCGGTCAGCGCCTTTCTGAGCTGATTGCCGCAGGCGCGGCGGCTCAGCCCTTTTTCTTGCCGGTCTCCATCGCGTCCAGGCGCGCCTTCAGCGCCTCGTTCTCCTCACGGGCCTTCTGGGCCATGGCCCGCACGGCGTCGAACTCTTCACGGGTGACGAAATCGCGATCGGCCAGCCAACGGTCAAGCATGCCTTTCATCGCCGTTTCCGCCTCGTCCCGGGCGCCCTTGGCCACGCCCATGGCGTTGGTCATCAACTGCGACATATCGTCGAGAAACTTGTTCCGGCTCTGCATGTGACCCTCCGGCGTTGCGTTCCCGTCCTATATGGTCCGCAGCGGCCGGAAGCTCAAGGTTGACTTCGCCATCAAGCAATGGGCAAGGAAACGAACATGCAGGCAATCCTCACCTATCCCGACATCAGCCCCGAGATCTTCTCGGTTTCGGTCTTCGGCATGGAGTTCGCGCTGCGCTGGTACGCGCTGGCCTATATCGCCGCGATCCTGGTCGGATGGCGGCTGGTCGTGCGCCTGATGAAAACAGACCGCCTTTGGCCAGGGGCACGCGCACCGATGACGCCAGAACAGGTCGAGGAGCTTCTGACCTGGCTCATCCTCGGCATCATCCTGGGCGGGCGCCTGGGGTTCGTGCTGTTCTACAAACCGGGATACTACCTGGCGCATCCGATCGAAATTCCGATGCTCTGGCACGGCGGCATGGCGTTTCACGGCGGGTTGCTGGGCGTGATGGTTGCGGTGATCGTGTTCTGCCGCAGAAACGGCATTGCGCTTCTTCCGGTCGCCGACGCACTGACGCTGGCGACGCCGCCGGGTCTGTTCTTCGGCCGGATCGCCAATTTCATCAACGGCGAGTTGTGGGGGCGCCCCTCCCACGCGCCTTGGGCGATGGTGTTTCCGGGCGATGCCGCGCAGACCTGCCCCCTGACCTGGATCGGCCCCTGCTCGCGCCACCCCAGCCAGCTTTACGAGGCGGCGCTGGAAGGGTTGCTTCTGGGCGCTCTGTTGCTGTTCCTGGTTTATCGGCGCGGCTGGCTGAAGGCGCCGGGGCGGATCGCCGGGGCATTTTTCCTGGGCTACGGCCTGGCCCGGTTCGCGGTGGAATTCTTCCGGCAGGCCGACGCGCAGTTCATCACCCCCGACAACCCGATGGGGTGGGTGATTCACGCAGGCGGCGTCGGTGTCAGCATGGGGCAGCTTCTGTCGCTGCCGATGGTCGCGCTGGGCCTCGTGCTGATCGGGATCGCACGGCGGCAGGCGTGACCGCGCTTGGCGACATTCTCGCACGGCGCATCGCCGCCGCGGGTCCGATGACGCTGGCCGATTTCATGGCCGAGTGCCTGATGAACCCCGAGCATGGCTATTACGCGACGCGGGACCCGTTCGGCCGGCGTGGCGATTTCACCACCGCCCCTGAAATCAGCCAGATGTTCGGAGAGATGCTGGGACTGTTCCTGGCCCGGGTCTGGATGGATCAGGGCCGCCCGGCCCCCTTCACCATGGCCGAGCTGGGTCCGGGGCGCGGCACGCTGATGGCCGACATGCTGCGCGCGACGAAGGGCGTGCCGGGGTTTCATGCCGCCGCGAACCCGCACCTGGTCGAAACCTCCGCCGCGCTGCGCGAGGTGCAGCGCCGCACGCTGGACGGGTACCAACCTCGCTGGACCGATGAAGTCGACAGCCTTCCAGATGCGCCGTTGTTCCTGGTGGCCAACGAATTTTTCGACGCCCTGCCGATCCGCCAGTTCCAGCGCGACCCGAAGGGCTGGCGCGAGCGGCAGGTGGGCCTGCGCGACGGGCGGCTTGTCATGGGCCTTTCCGATCCCGCGCCCATCGCCGCGCTGGACCATCGGCTGGCGGACACCCGCCCCGGCGACGTGGTGGAGGTTTGCCCCGGCGCCGCGTCGGTCGTGGATCTTGTCGCGTCGCGGATCGCCGCAAATGGCGGCGTGGCGCTGATCATCGACTACGGGGGCTGGCGCTCGCTGGGCGACACGTTCCAGGCGCTTGCGGACCACTGCCCGGTGGACCCGTTGGACAGTCCCGGCGAGGCCGATCTGACCGCCCATGTCGATTTCGAGTCGCTGGCCCGCGCCGCGCACGGCGTGGCACATACCCCGATGGTGCCGCAGGGGGTCTTTCTGGAACGCCTGGGCATCACCGCGCGGGCACAGGCGCTGGCCGCAAAGCTGGACGGCGCCGCGCTGGAAAGCCATATCGCCGCACATCGCCGCTTGACCCACCCGCAGGAAATGGGAACGCTGTTCAAAACCCTCGCCCTGTGCCCCGAAGGCGCATCGCAGCTGCCGGGATTTGCCGAATGACGCTGGAAATCCTTACCTCCGACGCTCTTGCCCCGCTCCGCCACGGGTTTTTCACCCGGCGCGGCGGGGCGTCCTCGGGCGTATTCCGGGGGCTGAATTGCGGCGAGGGGTCGTCGGACCTGTCCGAGGTCGTCCGGATCAACCGGGCCCGCGTCGCCCAGGCGCTGGATGTGCCGCCCGAGAGGATCGTCGCGGCCCGCCAGGTGCACTCGGCCGATGCCATCGCGGTGACCGAGCCGCTTGATGTCAAGCCGCGCGCCGATGCGCTGGTCACCGCGACTCCGGGGCTGGCTCTGTCAATCCTGACCGCCGACTGCCAGCCGGTGCTCTTCGCGGACAGGTCCGCCGGGGTGATCGGTGCGGCCCATGCCGGGTGGCGCGGTGCGCTGGACGGTGTACTTGAGGCCACGCTGGACGCGATGGAGGCGCTGGGCGCGGACCGGGCCGATATCACCGCGGTGATCGGCCCGACGATCAGCCAGCGCGCCTATGAGGTCGGGCCCGAATTCCTTGACACGTTCATGGCAGAGGACCCTGCCTACAGCCGGTTTTT
Source organism: Paracoccaceae bacterium (assembly GCA_049694515.1). Lineage (GTDB taxonomy): Bacteria > Pseudomonadota > Alphaproteobacteria > Rhodobacterales > Rhodobacteraceae > JADQCB01. The sequence continues at coordinate 3,840 of JBAVQZ010000496.1, forward strand.
CGCAGGGGGCAAGGATGACCGGATGCACTTCGACCTGCCCGGATTCGGCCTGCACCGCATGCGCCAGGCCGGCGTGGGCGAGGCTCTGTGGACCGGGCATTGCACCTATTCCGATCCCGAGCGGTTCTTCTCCTACCGGCGGGCCACCCACGCCGGCGAGGCCGATTACGGCCGGCTGATCTCGGCCATCCGGCTGTGACCCCCGGAAAGCGGCTCGCCTTATTTCCACCGCATCATCGCCCGCAAGACTGCGCCGACCGGTCACGACCGCGCCCCATTGCGAAGGCAATCTGAGGTTCACGGCCGGTCATGGCCGAGGGACATGAAGAAAAACGGACAGGCCAAGCACCGGAGACAGGCGCGGGCCGGATCGAGGAGTGAGCAACATGAAGACCGAACGTCGCTGGATGGCCGCCATCCTGAAAGAAAGCGCCAAGCAGACCGCCCCGCTTCCCTGGGCGCGCGGTGGACGCGTCGTGCGCGCAGGTGCGACCGGGCCTGCACCCCGGGCCGTGAGCGCGTGATCGCGTGCAAGGGGGGCCATTCGCGACGAAATGCCCTCATTTTCGTCCCTGACGAAGGGGCGCTCGATTCGGATGATCAGGCCTCAAATGTGGCGAACTGATCCGGGTCGGGAAACAATCATCGGATGCGTGCGGAATTGCTCAGGCAATTTTTGCAAAATCATATAAAACTTTGACAAATCTGTTCTTATTATGGCATCTGAAAAGACAAGAAACGTCATCTGCAGGAACTTCGGTGGGGGCCGAAGCAGATGTGACCAGACCTGAAGGACTGATCGCATGTCGTACCCTCGCCAAGCTGCCGCAGGCCACGCGGCAACACCATTGGTTCCCTCGGCTGACCGCTCGTCGAAAGACAAAGACCGGCTGCCTCCGCGCGCAACGCCTCTTACGCGCAGATATGAGGTGGCCGGTCTCACTCCCTCTGGACTCATCACCGATTTCAACGCGATCGCGCCGGCGACGCCGATGTTCGAGGAGGCGTTTTCAGCCTTCGCGCGCGGCACGCTGATCTCGACGAAGAACGGTCCCGTCGCGGTCGAGGACCTGATCCCCGGCACCGAGATCGAGACCGTCGGCGGCGGCTATCGCCCGCTTCTGTGGCGCGGCTCGATGATGCTGTTCCCGAACCTGCCGGGCATGGCCGAGAACGACCTGCGACTGACACGGATCACCGCCGACACGTTCGGCCTGGGCCGCCCGATGCCGGACCTGATGCTGGGGCCGCGCGCGCGGATGCTGTTCCGCCATTCCGCATGCCACACAATGTTCGGCACGCCGGCCGCCTTCGCCCCGGCCCGGGCCTTTGCCGATGGCAACACCATCGTCGCGGTGCGCCCGGCCACGCCTGTGCGAATCTATCATCTGGGTCTCGACGGCCAGTTCATTATTCGCGCCAACGGGGTGGAGGTCGAAAGCTACCACCCCGGCCTGAAGGCCGACGCGATGATGGATCGCGAGACGCTGGAACTGTTCCTGGGCCTTTTTCCGCATATCCGCAATTTCGACGATTTCGGGGACATGCCCCATCCGCGCCTGACCGCCTTCGAATTCGAGGGGATGCGCGCCGCCTGACCGCTCACGACGCGCGGTTCAGGCGTTCTTCCAGCACGTCGAACGGCACGCCCGGCTCGTCCTTGGCGCAACGGATCACCAGAGAGGTCTTGACGCTTGCCACGTTCTTCGCGGCGGTCAGTTGCTCGGTCAGGAATGACTGAAAGCTGGACAGGTCCGGCGCAACGCATTTCAGAATGAAATCGACCTCGCCGTTCAGCATGTGGCACTCCCGCACAAGGGGCCAGTCGCGGCAGCGCGCCTCGAAGGCCGACAGGTCGGCCTCGGCCTGGCTCTGCAATCCGACCATGGCGAAGACCTGCACCTCGAATCCCAGCTCGCGCGAATCCACGTCGGCGTGGTAGCCACGGATATATCCCGCCTCTTCCAGCGTGCGGACCCGGCGCAGGCAGGGCGGCGCGGAAATGCCGACGCGGCGCGCAAGCTCCACATTCGTCATACGGCCATCGGCCTGCAGTTCCGCCAGAATCCGGCGGTCGATGGGATCGAGTTTTGACCCGGACATGATGATCTCCGAATTTTTCCAGATAATATGTCCGGGAACATGCAAGCGCAATAATGTTTCACACTCGCGCAACTTTTTTATCCTCGCGGGGGCCGGGTATCGTTCTGAACGCTGCGGCCCCAAGGGCCTTTCATGCCCGGCCCGGCATCTTTATATCGGGCGCTGAATGTTTTCTTGAAAGGGTCTGACATGGGCGAGACGCGGCACAGCAAACTCCTGATCATCGGGTCGGGTCCGGCG
>JBAVQZ010000497.1:0-5363 GCA_049694515.1 Paracoccaceae bacterium
GGCTCGATCTTCAGGCCCGGAAGATCGTCGAGATGCCACGCAGCCTTCGGGCTTGTATCGAACAGGACTGTCGTCCCGGGCAGAGGGCTGAAGCCCCAGTTCCCGGACGCGGACGGATCAATGGTGCCCTGCCGGGCGATATAGCGCAGGAGCACGTCGCTGTTGCTGTCGGGCCTTTCAAGTATCACGGTGGAGCCGCCGGCGCCCGGGAAATTGCCGCCGCCCCCCGCGCGATAGCTGTTCGTGGCGATCACGAACTCCTCCTCGGGCTTCACCGGCCGGCCGTCGAAACAGAGATTTCGGATACGGCCGGGACCGCCCCCAAGCGGGGCGCCGTTGGCCGGATCGAATCGTGCAGGGCGCGAGAGGTCGATGTCGTATGTCACGCCGTCGATGACGTCGAAATTGTGGCTCGCGGCATCCGGGTTCAGCAACATGGCATCCCGCGCGCCCGGCAGGATCCGGTTGTAGATCCCGGCCGCGCGCTCCAGCCAGTCCTTCAGTTGGCCGCCGCTCACGCGAACCGCGCGTATGCTGTTCGGGTGCGGATAAACGTCGGCGACGTTGCGGATGGCGATGTCGCCGGCGGGAACGTCGCAATAGTTGTCGGGACCGCCCCGGCCGCCGGCCCTGAAAGGCGCGGCAGCCGAGAGGACCGAAAGCCCGGCGTGGCGCGTGCCTTTCAGCGCGGTTTCGACATACCATCTCTGCGCGTCAGCCACGATCTGGACTGATGCGGAATCGGCCACCAGCGCGAACCAGGAATGCAGTGGTGCCGAACTGTGCCCCACGGGGCGGCGGATATGGGCGAGCGTCGCCTGATGTGCGCTGTCGGCCGCGTTCAGAATGTCCTGCCGGCTTCTGAAAAGGGGGGAAACGGCGCCATTGTCGGCCCGGCGAAAGATTGGCAGCGCCCGGGCCGCGTGCCCGCAGGTTTTCCAACGGTTGCCATCGCGCTCCAGGATGAGGTCGACCACCCCGAGATGCGACCCGCGCGCGCCCGCCATGACCGCCGGCTTGCCGTGAATCGTGCCGTTGTCGGGATCGACGGCGGTGCGATCCCTGAAACTGTCCGAGGGGAAGACCTGGTGGCTGTGGCCGGTCAGCACCGCGTCGATTCCGTCGATCGCGGCAAGCGGGACGCTGGCATTTTCCAGACTCCGGGCCGGTTCCGCAGCGCCGATGCCCGAATGCGACAGGGCGATGATGATATCGGCGCCCGCCTGTTTCAACCGGGGTATATGGGCGGTGGCCGATTCCACGATGTCGCGCGCAGTGGCGCGGCCCTCCAGATGTTCGCGATCCCAGGCTGCGATCTGCGGCGGAAGGAAGCCGATAACACCGATCCGGATCGGGTGCCGCTCGCCGGCGCCGTCCGCCAACATGCGCTCCAGAATGATCCAGGGGCGCAACAGGGTGACATCTCCGTCCGGGGCGCAGCCTTTTTCGGTAAGAACATTTGCAGAGACGACCGGGAAATTCGCGCCCGCCAGCGCGTTCATCAGGAATGGCAGCCCGTAGTCGAAATCGTGGTTGCCCAGCGTCGCCGCATCGTATTTCAGGCTGTTCATCGCGGCGATGACCGGGTGGACGTCATCCGGGGCGAGACCCCGTTCATGGGCGATATAGTCAGTCATCGGGGTGCCCTGAAGAAAGTCGCCATTGTCCAGCAGAAGCGTGTTTGTGGCCTGTGCGCGTTGTGAAGATACAAGGCTTGCCACGCGCGCCAGGCCGATCGTGTCGGCGGGCCGGTCGGCGTAGTAGTCATAAGGGTGGATATTTCCGTGGAGGTCCGTGGTTTCCATGATGCGAAGATGCGCGCGGTTTCTGGCCGTCCGCGCCGCAAACGAATTCAGATTACTCAAGACCCCTCCACGACATTGCATGCGGGGAAAACCCGCTGGAACAGAACTCCCATCGTATGGGCGCCGCCGCCTGTCGGCTTCGCATAGCGGAAAGCTGCGCCCCCTCCCTACATTCCCAGATTAGGAATGTTTCTCCCGGTTTCGAAGGCTAAATCGCCGTAAGGGCGAGTTTTTCTCGAGATTGCGCTTTCCGGGGTCGCGTGGCAGGTACGACACGCGAAACGAAGGGTGCGTGATGCGGCATGCGGAACTGGTGACATTCGGCGGCTCGGCGCTGGACAGGGCGGCCCATTTGCGCGGCGATGCGGCCGCGCTCGACCGGCTTTGGCAGGACGGCGCGGCGCGGGTGTTGGCGCTGTGGCGCGGCAAGCCTTTGTTGCAGGGCGCGGCGCGCGACAAGCTGGCATGGCTCGCCACCGATCACCCTCTGGTCGCCGGCCGGCCCGGGCGATCCGTTTTTCTGGGGCTGGAGGAGACGGGCGCCGCGCGGTTCTCGCTGGATGTCTCGGACTGGGAACCCGACGAGATGCCCGAGACGCTGAACAGCTTTATCGACCCCAGCGAGCAGCGCCACCCGGACCTGCCCGATGACATGGCTTTTGCCGAATTGCGCCGGGTCATGACATTGCTCACCGCGCGGGAGGCGGAGCTTGCCGCGACCTCCAGGGCGATCCTAGGCTGGCACCGGAGCCACGCCTTCTGCTCACGTTGCGGCGCGCGGTCGGATTTCGCGATGGCCGGATGGCAAAGCATCTGTCCAGCCTGCGGCGGGCATCACTTCCCGCGCACCGATCCCGTGGTGATCATGCTGATCACGCATGGCAATGCGGTCCTGGTCGGCCGATCACCCGCCTGGCCCGAGGGGATGTATTCGCTTCTGGCCGGGTTCGTCGAACCCGGTGAGACGGTCGAGGCCGCCGTACGGCGCGAAGTCTACGAAGAGGCCGGTATCGTTGTGGGCGAGGTGGGGTACCTCGCATCGCAGCCCTGGCCGTTTCCGGCCTCGCTGATGATCGGCTGCTACGGGCGGGCACTGGGCCGCGAAATCACCATCGACCCGGCAGAGATAGAGGATGCGCGTTGGGTCCCGCGCGAGGAGATGCTGGCGGTCTTCGCGGGGGAGGACGATATAATGCTGCCCGCGCGCGAAGGGGCGATCGCGCAATTTCTTTTGTCCAACTGGCTTGCGGATCGTCTGGATTGACGGTTGACTGATTTCAATCGAATGCGGCGAGGCTTATGAAATTTTCAACACGTGAGGATATCGAGGCGTCGATCGACGACGTGTTTGCGGCGGTGTCCGATTTCGACTGGTTCGAAAGGGTCATTCTGCGCCGCGGCGCCGAGGTGTCGCGGATTGACAGCCTGACCGCGCCGGCCCCCGGAATGGCCTGGCAAAGCCGTTTCGTCTTTCGCGGCAAGCCGCGGGTGCTGGCAGCCGAACTCGTGCGCCACGAGGCACCGGAGAGGCTGGCGATGCGAACGAAGGGCGCCGGGCTCGACGGTCTGCTGAGCGTCGATCTGGTGCAGTTGACGCCGCGCCGGACGCGGATGAGTGTGCAACTCGAAATCCGTCCCGAAACGATGACCGGTCGGCTGCTGGTGCAATCGCTGCGCCTGGCCAAGACGAACCTCACGAGCCGGTTCAAGGCCGGGGTCGGGCGGTTCGCGGGCGATATCGAGGCGCGCGCCGGAAACCAGCGCATCGCCTGAGCCTCAGCGCCGCTTCGGATCGGCGGGATAAACCCCCAGAAGCGAGACATGCGACGTGAAGTAGTCCAGCTCCTCAAGCGCGAGCTGCACGTTGCGATCGTCGGGGTGGCCTTCGATGTCGGCATAGAACTGGGTGGCGGTGAACGAGCCGTCCACCATGTAGCTTTCCAGCTTGGTCATGTTCACGCCATTGGTCGCAAACCCGCCCATCGCCTTGTAGAGCGCGGCGGGGATGTTGCGGACCCGGAAGACGAAGGTGGTCATCATGCCGGCGGTGCCGCGGCGCTTGAGATCGGGTTCGCGCGACATGATCAGGAAACGGGTGGTGTTGCGATCGTGATCCTCGATATGGCGCGCCAGAACGTCGAGGCCATAGATTTCCCCGGCAAGCTCCGAGGCCAGCGCAGCGACGGAGACATCGCCGTCCTCGGCCACCTGCAGCGCAGAGCCGGCGGTGTCGGCCGCGGCGGTGGTGTCGATGCCGTGCTCGCGCAGGAAGGCGCGGCACTGGCCCAGCAGCACGGTATGGCTCAGCGCGGTCTTCACATCCTTCAGCCTGGAACCTTTGACCCCCAGAAGGTTGATATGCACCCGCACGAAGGCCTCATCCACGATGTGAAGGCCGGATTCGGGTAGCAGCCGGTGAATGTCGGCGACCCGCCCATAGGTGGAATTCTCGACCGGCAGCATGGCGAGATCGGCCTCGCCCTTGCGCACGGCCTCGATCGCGTCCTCGAAGGTTTTGCAGGGCAGGGCCTCCATCTCCGGGCGCGCCTCGCGGCAGGCCTGATGGGAGTAGGCTCCGGGTTCGCCCTGAAAGGCAATTCTTTCCGTCATGTGATCCTTCATGGCATTTCTGCCCCATAGGGCAACTGGTCGCGGTAACTACACCTTGCATATGAGGGATGGAAGCGCATAGATACGCGCCAAATCGGGAGCGAATGGGAGCGCGACATGTTCGACACAATGACCCTCACCAAGATCGTTGGCGGATTCTGTGGCGCCTTGCTGATCTTTCTTCTGGGCAACTGGGCCGGCGACATCATCTATCACACCGGTGAAGAGGGTCATGGCGGCGAGCAAAAGCAGGCCTATGTGATCGACACCGGCGAAAGCCAGTCGGCCGAACCGAAGAAGGAAGTGCCGTTTTCCGAGCTTCTTGCCTCGGCCGATCCCGCCAAGGGGGAAAAGGTCTTTTCCAAGTGCAAGGGCTGTCACAGGCTGGATTCCAATGCGATCGGCCCTCACTTGGCCGGTGTCGTGGGTCGCCCCGTGGATAGCGTTGCCGACTATGACTATTCCGGCGCGCTGGAGAAGGTCGTGGATGTCTGGACGCCGGAGCATCTGAACCAGTTTCTGTCCGGTCCCCAGGATTATGCGCCCGGCACCAAGATGTCCTTCGCCGGTCTGAACAAGGCCGAGGACCGCGCCAACCTCATCGCCTATCTTCAGACGACAGGCGGCTGACACGCCCTGTTTCGCGCCAATCGGGGGCCGTTCCTGCAGGAACGGCCCTTTTTTCGTGCCCGGTCCGGCGTGTTCACGGAATCTCAACTTGAACCCGGCGCGCACCGGGCCGTAGCGTGGGCAGGAGGCGGCAATCCCGCCCGTTTGAATGACTGGAGGTTTCCGATGACAGGCACCGGCACCGCGCGTGTGATTTCCATCGCCAGGGAACAGCGGGGTGTCGACCGGGCAAGGATGGCGCTGGCATTCATGATGTTCGCGCTGGCGCTTGCGATGACCGCCATCGTGGCGCGGGCCGATCAGAAGACCATCACCTCG
>JBAVQZ010000498.1:0-1998 GCA_049694515.1 Paracoccaceae bacterium
GAACTGGTGATCGCGGTGCGCAGCAGTGCCTGGCTGGTGCAGTCGCCGCGCGACCACATGGATTGCACGATGTAAAGGAACCGCGCGTCCCAGCCCGCGCACTGGCTGTGCATCTCGATCCGGTCGAACATCCGCACCCGCCGCCGGTATCGCACCGAGGCCCCGGCGATGGCCATGCCCCAGCCCTGCGCCTTGACCGCGCCGATCATGCCGGTGCGCATCGCCAGCGGGATCCGCCCCAGGTCATACAGAGTCAGCGTGCGGCCGTTGTTCAGTTCTTTCCACGGGTCGATGTCCCACGGCCAGCACAAATGGCGCGAGACATGGGTGCCGGTCAGCGGCAGGGACGGCGCTTTCCGGTTGACCACGGCTTCCTTGGCCAGGCGAAATATCGGGTACATCGGCCCCTCCTTTTGGCGCGCAGACTGACCATGCCGATCCGCGCGTCAAGCCCGGACGTCACGTTATCCGGTTGTCACGGCGCGCCGCTGGCCTTACCTGTTGGGCGCAAATAACGGCTGAAGGTGACCCGCGCCCATGTTTTCGCTTCTGCAGATCCTGCTTCTGATCCTCGATGTCGTCTGGTTCGTCATCATCGTCCAGATCATCATGAGCTGGCTGATCAGCTTCCAGGTGCTCAACCCCCGCCAGCCCCTCGTCGCGCAGCTCTGGTTTGGGCTCAGCCGCCTGCTTGAGCCGATCTACATGCCGATCCGCCGGATGCTGCCCGATACCGGGGGCCTGGACCTGGCACCGCTGATCGTGCTGATCGGCATTTACGCGCTGCGGATCATCATCGCCAACAACATGTACAGCTTCGCCTGAGGCCTTGCCCCGGGAGTCCCGGCATGGGATGCTGCCACGAAACGAGCAGCAGAAAAAAACCGACAGGTCCCATGCCCGACGCCGACGCGCTTCTCGCCTCCGTATTCGGATTCTCCGCCTTCCGGCCGGGCCAGTCCGAGATCGTCGAGGCCGTGACGGCGGGCCGCAATACGCTGGCGATCATGCCCACCGGGGGGGGCAAGTCGCTGTGCTTCCAGCTTCCCGCGCTGTGCCGCGACGGCCTGACCATTGTCATATCGCCGCTCATCGCGCTGATGCGCGACCAGGTGCGCGCCCTGCGCGAGGCGGGCGTGACCGCCGGGGCGCTCACCTCCGGCAACACGGAGGAAGAGACCGACGCGGTGTTCCGCGCGCTCGACGAAGGAAGCCTGAAGCTGCTCTACATGGCGCCCGAGCGTCTGGCCTCGGGCGGGACGGTCAACCTGCTGCGCCGGGCGGGCGTCGGCCTGATCGCGGTGGACGAGGCGCATTGCGTCAGCCAGTGGGGCCACGACTTCCGCCCCGACTACCTGCGGATCGGGGAGTTGCGCCGCACGCTGGACGTGCCGCTGGCCGCCTTCACCGCGACGGCGGACGCCGAAACCCGTGCCGAAATCGTCGCGCGGCTTTTCGACGGCGCGACGCCCGAGACCTTCCTGCGCGGTTTCGACCGGCCCAACATCCACCTCGCCTTCGCGGCGAAGGACGGGCCGCGGCGCCAGATCCTCGACTTCGCCGCCGCCCGCAAGGGTCAGCCCGGCATCGTCTATTGCGGCACGCGCGCCAAGACCGAAAGCCTGTCGGCCGCCCTGCGCGAGGCGCGTCATTCCGCCTGCCATTACCACGGCGGGATGGAGGCCGCGGACCGCCGCGAGGTCGAAACCCGCTTTCAGCAGGAGGACGGGCTGATCGTGGTGGCGACCGTCGCCTTCGGCATGGGGGTGGACAAGCCCGACATCCGATGGGTGGCGCATGCCGACCTGCCCAAGTCGATCGAGGCCTATTACCAGGAGATCGGCCGCGCCGGGCGTGACGGCGCATCCGCCGAGACGCTGACCCTGTTCGGCCCGGACGACATCCGCCTGCGCCGCGCCCAGATCGACGAAAGTCTCGCCCCGCCGGAGCGCCGCACCGCCGATCATGCCCGGCTCAACGCGCTGCTGGGTCTGGCCG
>JBAVQZ010000499.1:0-2714 GCA_049694515.1 Paracoccaceae bacterium
CTCTGAGGGCTTTCATCACTTCGGACATGCGGCTTCCTGCACTCGGCCCCTCGTGGGCGGGATTCTCAGGATTTCGGCAAACGCCCGGAATTTCAGGTCGTGTCGCAGAGTTGGTGGAAATTCGATGGCGGCGTAATCTCCGGGTGAACTTGCAACCACCCAACCGGCGGCGCCAACCGCCAGGGAGATCACGCCATGAACCAGATTATAGAAAACACGGACGCATCGCTACTGTCTGACGAGGCCGGATATGATCCGATCGAGGAGCGGCTGCGTGCCACGGTCCGGACCACCATTGAAACGATGTTCGAGGAGGAGCTTGCCGAATTTCTCGGCCGCCTGCGCTATGGCCGCGTGGGTGGTCAGGCGAAGGGCTATCGACACGGGCACCGCGAACGGCAGCTCACGGGAACCTTTGGGACCGAGACGGTGCGGGTCCCACGCGCCCGGGTCGAGCACGAGGAAGGCAAGGTCACCGAGTGGCGGTCGCAGGCGTTGCCGCGCTACAAGCGGCTTACCAGGAAGGCCGAAGCCCTGATCGCGGCGGTCTACCTGGCCGGAACCAACACCCGGCGCGTCAAGCGGGCGCTGTTCGGGCTGTTCGAAGGCGCTGTGAGCAAGGATGTGGTCAGTCGCGCCTGGCGCAAGGTGAAGGTCGACTGGGACGCATGGTGTGCCCGCGACCTCACCGACGAGGACATCGTTCGCATCATGTTGGACGGCACGGTGATCAAGACGCGGCTGGACAGAAAGGCCACAAACATTTCGGTGCTGGCCGCCATTGGAGTGCGCCGCGACGGCCAGAAGGTGCTGCTCTCGATCCGCAACATGGGCGGGGAAAGCACTTCTGCCTGGCGCCAGTTCCTCGACGATCTCGACGCCCGTGGCCTGAAACGGCCCGAGTTCGTGATCGTCGATGGTGCCCCGGGCCTGGAGGCTGCGCTGGTGGCGCTGTGGGGCGATGATCTGCCCATTCAGCGCTGCACCGTTCACAAGATGCCGTAACAGGGCGCGCCCGAGGAATCGCCGTAGCGCGTTGATCGACCGGGTTAGGTGAGGTGTCGTTGCCCTGGCACGCCGTGCGGCGTGTCACGGGGTCGTGCCGTGAAGCGCGCCCCAAGATCTGGATCAAAGAAAGGGCAACGACATGGATGTGTATATCGGACTGGACGTCTCGCTCGCAAGCACGGCGGTTTGCGTGGTCTCGGCGCAGGGCAAGATCGTCAAAGAGGCGACCGCGGCAAGCGAACCAGAGGAGCTCGTTGTTGCATTGAAGGCGATGCCGGGTCGGGTTCTCGCGGTGGGCCTCGAGGCCGGCCCCCTGTCGCAATGGTTTTTCAAATTCCTGACCGAGGCGGGTTTTGCCACCGTTCTGATGGAGACCCGCCAAGTGAAAGGGGCGATGAAGGCGATGCCGATCAAGACCGACCGCCGGGATGCCGAAGGGATCGCCCGGCTTTTGCAGATGGGCTGGTTCCGGCCCGTCCACTGCAAGTCGATGTCGGCGCAGGAGATGCGGGCGCTGCTGTCCGCTCGCAAGGCCGTTCAGCAGGCTGCCCTCAATCTGGAGCTGTCGATCCGGGGAGTGCTGCGCAACTTCGGGCTGAAGATGGGACGGGTCGCCAAGGGGCGGTTCGAGGCGAGGGTGCAGGAGCTGACCGAGGGCAATCCCATGCTGGAAGCAGCGGCAAACCCGATCCTCGCCGTGCGGCGCACGCTGCGGCAGGAATTGGCCGACATGGAAAAACTCCTGCGCGATCACGCCAGGACAGATCCGGTCTGTCGCACGCTGATGACCATGCCCGGCGTCGGCGCAGTCGTAGCCTTGACAGTCAAAGCCGCCATCGACGACCCCGAACGCTTCCGATCCTCGAAGGATATTGGTCCCTGGGTCGGCTTGACCCCAAGACGCGCGCAGTCCGGGGAGCGCGACATCGTCGGTGAGATCTCGCGGGCAGGCGATGTCGGACTGCGTACGGCGCTCTACCAGGCCGCGACGGTTATGCTGCAGCGCGGCCGTCCCAACTGGCTGCGCACATGGGCGCTGAACGTCGCCAAGCGGCGGGGAAAGAAGCGCGCCACCGTCGCGCTCGCCCGGCGGATCGGGGTGGTGCTGCATCGGATGTGGAAGGACGACACGGATTTCCGCTTCGCCAAACAGGAAGACGCGGCAGCCGCATAGGCCCTGAACGCGGGCGCGCATACCCAGACCACGCATAAGAGGACATCACGAAAAAGCAGGAGCAGACTTGGCCGCGCCGAACCGCGCAGGCTTTCCGAGGTCCCAACCCGGGACGCGGTCCCCGATGATGCCGCTGCGGTGCAGGCGCCGGAATCCCATCCGAGCGCGCTCACAAGATAGGCACGCGGGAACCGTTCCTGGACCTGGCATGATGTGGCGGCCACCGCGCCGACCACGAACGGAAGCATCACCCCGGTGCGGGACATCAATCGGGCGCCAGAGCACAATCGGTAAGGCCTTCATTAAGAAAGAAAGACAGAAGCCCAAAGCTGATCGGCCAATCGAGTGGGTTGGCTGCCTGTTCTGCTGTAAATTTTGAGCTTGACCCCAAGAGCCCTGTTACGGAAGCACCGCAACCTCCTGGCCCATGCGCCCAAGCACCTGCACGACGAGTTGACCGAGGACTACCGCGACATGATCTACGCCGACACCGCCGCCGGGATCGAGACCCGCCGCAAGGCCTTTGTGCGGA
>JBAVQZ010000500.1:0-5655 GCA_049694515.1 Paracoccaceae bacterium
GCCGCGGACCGGACAGACGTGCCGGCCTCCGGCGTGGCCTCTGCACCGGGCGCGGGTTCGGCCTGTTGCTGCGCGGTTTCCGGGGCGGTTACGGCCTGGGGCCGGGGCATTTCGCCTGAATTCTGCCATAGCAGAATACCGATCAGCGCGACCGCCACCACCACCAGCCCGGCAAGCGCCCCGCGCCCCCGCGCACCCAGTTTCGCCCAAAGCGGCATATCCGTTTCCCCCTGCCCGACACGGCCCCCCGCGCCGCGCTTGCGGGACCATAGCAACCCCGCTATCAGGGGTCCAGAACCCCTGCACGAGAGGATATCCATGTCATCAACGCGCCGCTCGATCTGTGTCTTTTGCGGTTCACGCGACGGCACAAGGCCCGACTATGCCGCCGACGCGGAAGAAACCGGCCGCGTCATCGCCGACGCGGGCTGGCGGCTGGTCTATGGCGCGGGCGATATCGGCCTGATGGGCCGCGCGGCGCGCAGCGCGCAAGCCGTGGGCGGACAGACCTTCGGGGTGATCCCGGTGCACCTGTTTGATCGCGAGCAGGGCAAGCGCGACCTGTCCACGTTCATCGTCACCGAGAACATGCATGAGCGCAAGAAGGTGATGTTCATGAACTCCGACGCCATCGTGGTGATGCCCGGCGGCGCCGGATCGCTGGACGAATTCTTCGAGGTTCTGACCTGGCGCCAGTTGGGGCTGCACGAAAAGCCGATCCTGCTGCTGAACACTGCCGGGTTCTGGGATCCGCTCATGGGACTGATCGACCATTTCATCGCCGAGGGCTTCGCCGAGGAAGGGCTGAAAGCCTATATTACCGTCGTTCCCTCGCCCGCCGCGATGATGGAGGCCCTGCGCGCCGCCCTGTCCTGACGCAGGCTTTCCCAGGAATACACCGAAAGCGCCGCCCAGATCAGCGGGAAGGCGATGGCGTGCCACGGCGTGAACGCCTCGCGGAAAATCAACGTCGCGACAAGGAATTGCAATGTGGGGTTGATGTACTGAACTAGCCCGACCGTGGACAAATTTACCCGCTTTGAGGCGTAGGAGAACAGGATCAGCGGCGTCCCCGTCAGCGGTCCGGCCACGATCAGCAGCAAGCTATCCTTCAGGCTGTGGCCGAAGGTGCCCAGGTTGCGTCCGACAAGCCCGGTCCAGCCCTGCGTATGCACCCCCCAGAGCCAGACCAGCGCCAGCGGCGTCAGCAGCAGCACCTCGGTCGTGACCGACACCACCGGCCCGGCGGGCGAGCCCTTCTTGAGAAGCCCGTAGAAGCCGAAAGAGAAGGCCAGAACCAGCGATATCCAGGGCGCGACGCCCAGCCCCCAGGTCAGCACGCCGACCGCCGCCGCCGCCAGCCCGACGGCGAGCCACTTGAGCGGCGTCAGCCGCTCGCGCAGGAACAACAGGCCCAGCATCACCGCGACCAGCGGGAAGATGTAATAGCCCAGGCTCGCCTGCACGGCGTGGCCGGTCTGGATGGAGAAGATGAAGAAGAACCAGTTGGTCGAGATCGTCACCGCCGCGAGAAACACGAAGGCAAGAACCCGCGGCGCGCGGAACAGCCGTCCGATCTCTCCCAGCCGGCCCTGGACGGCCAGCACCAGCGCGAAGAACAGCATCGACCAGAGGGTGCGGTGGCTGAGAACCTCCAGCGGCGGCACATGCGCCAACATCTTGTAGTAAAGCGACGACAGGCCCCAGATGCAGCAGGCCGCCACCATCGCCATAATGCCCTTGCGCGCCTCGCTCATCGCTCACCCTTCCCGTCCGCCTGCGCCAGTGCTGCCGCAAGCGGCGGACAGGTGCAAGCGGCTATTGCCCGGCCAGCTCGTCCCTGAGCATGGTTTCGATCCGGTCGAGGGGGTGGTTGGTCAGGGTCTTGTGCAATTCGGCCACGACGCGGTCGGAAACTTCCTTGTGCATCTTCTCGCGAAGCTCGCCCAGAACCCGCGGCGGCGCGACCAGGACGATCCGTTCGAACGCGCCGCGATGCGCCAGCGAATAGAGGATCCCCGCCAGGTCGTCGGCGAAACGATCCTTGGCCAGCCGGTGCCAGTCCGTATCCTCATAGGCCGATCGGCCTGAGCCGGCGGATTCATGGACCCGCCCGCGGCGGTTGTCCGCCTGCTCGTGCGTCGGGGGGTTCTCCTGATGCTCCAAGCGGACCACGTTCAGATCCGGGTTCTGTTCGTCCAGGTCGTTGCGCAGGAAAAGCGCCTTTTCGCCATCGGCGATCAGAACCCAGGTCCCTTTCGTGAGCTTCGTCATGTGTGCTCTCCTTTTTCAACGCGGTCTGTCTTCCAGATATGCAGTCCGGTGCGGGCTGGTAAGGGGGGGCGCGGCCGCAAGATCCGATTTCGTCCCCGGATCGGTGCGGCGCGCCCGCCCAAAGGAAAACCCCGCGCCATGCGGCGCGGGGTCTGCGTCGGTCGAACCCTGCCTGTCCGACAGAAGCGGGCGCTTACATGCGCGAGGCGACGTTTTCCCAGTTCACCAGGTTCTCCAGGAAGTTCTGCAGATAGGCCGGGCGCTTGTTGCGGAAGTCGATATAGTAGCTGTGTTCCCACACGTCGCATCCCAGAAGCGCGGTCTGACCGAAGCAGAGCGGGTTCACGCCGTTCTCGGTCTTTGTGACCTTCAGGCTGCCGTCGGTGTCCTTGACCAGCCAGCACCAGCCCGAGCCGAACTGACCGGCACCCGCCGCGGCGAACTGCGACTTGAACTCATCGACCGAGCCGAAGGATTCCTTCAGCGCCTGTTCCAGCTGGCCGGGCAGACCCGTCTTTTTCGGGCTCATCATCTCCCAGAACTGGTTGTGGTTCCAGTACTGCGAGGCGTTGTTGAAGATTCCGGACTGCGCCACCGCCTTCGGATCATAGGTGCCCTTGATGATCTCCTCGACGGGCTTGCCTTCCCACTCGGTCCCGGCGACGGCCTTGTTGCCGTTGTCCACATAGGCCTTGTGGTGAATGTCGTGGTGGTACTCCAGCGTCTCTTTCGACATGCCCAGATCGGCAAGCGCGTCGTGGGCATAGGGAAGGTCGGGAAGTTCGAAAGCCATTGTCAGCCCCTCTTTCTGTTGGTGGCAAATAGGATGAGTGATAACTGAGCCTCGACCGGCGCAGCGTCAACCCTTTAGACGTAAACGGCAAAAAACCGGAAAGGTTCCCGCGTGGAGGAAGCGCGCCGCGCGGACCTCAGAAATACCGGACTTCGCCGCCGCTTTCGGCGGCTGTGCCCAGCAATTCGAACACGTAGGACGCGACCGAGCGGAAGCAAACCAGTTCGAAGGCATCGTCGCCTGTCATCCAGAAGGCCGCGGGCACCTGTGCCAGCCGGGTGCGGCGGAAATCGCCCTGCCTGAACGCCCCGGGCGACAGGTCGACCGGGGCGAGCTTGGCCAGCGACTCGCGCGCGCTCTTTCCGCTTATGGCGAAAACCGCCCGGGCGTCCGAGACGTTGACGGCCAGGTGAAACTGCCCCGTCAGCGCCTTGTCCAGCGCGGCGACCGTCTGTTCGGCCTCGGCATAGGGCACCATCAGCAGCAATTCGTCCGGCGACATCCAAGCCACGCCCTTGTCGCCCTTCCGCTTGCACGACCGGGCGGCTGGAACGTCCACGCCCGCGACGCCTTTAACGGCCTTCCGGAAAGCGGACGCATCGAGGTCCCCGCGCAACGTGACCATGCCGCGCAGGCCCTGCTCCTGGATCCGGGCGAAGCCCTCGTGGGCAGCCCCGTTCAATGCGCTGACGGCCTCAGACATTCTGCTTCTCCCCCTCGCGGTCATAGAACACCGCGTCCACGATCTTCGCGCCGACCGAGCCGCCGCCAACCTTGGCAAATTCGATCACCTCGCCCATCCGATCCGGGCCGTGGCGGACAAGGCCCATGGCGATGCCCCGCTCCAGCGTCGGCGAGTAATAGGTCGAGGTCACGCGCCCCTGCACATTGCGCTGACCGTTGCCGTTGCTGCCCTCGGCCATGGCATAGGCCCCGTCAGGGATCACCGAGCCATCGACCGTTTCCAGCCCCACCAACTGCCACCGGTCGGGATCGGTCATGTGGCTGCGCTCCTGCGCCCGCTTGCCCAGGTAATCCTCTTTCTTCTTCGAGATCGCCCAGTGCAGCCCCAGATCCTGCGGGATCACTGTGCCGTCGGTCTCGTCCCCGATCATGATGAAGCCCTTCTCGGCGCGCATCACGTGCAGCGCCTCGGTGCCATAGGGCATCAGGCCGAACTCCTCGCCCGCCGCGACGCAGGCGTCCCAGAAGGCGCGGCCCTCGCTGGCCGGCACGGCGACCTCGAACGACAATTCGCCCGAGAACGAGATGCGGTAGACCCGCGAGCGGATTCCGGCGATTTCGCCGTCGGCCCAGTCCATGAAGGCCATCGCCTCTTTCGAGACATCCATCCCGCCCAGCTTTTCCAGCAGCTTGCGGGAATTCGGGCCGACGATACCGATCTGGGCATATTGCTCGGTCAGGTTGGCGACATACACCTTCATGTCCCACCATTCGGTCTGAAGCCATTCCTCCATGTGGGCATGGATATGCTCCGCCCCGCCTGTGGTGGTGTGGCACAGGAAGGTCTCGTCGTCGATACGGGCCACCACGCCGTCATCCATCAGGAAGCCGTTCTCGCTGCACATCAGCCCATAGCGGCAGCGGCCCGGCTTCAGACTGGACATCATGTTGGTGTAGAGCATGTCCAGGAAGCGTCCCGCGTCCGGCCCCTTGACAAGAAGTTTGCCCAGCGTGGATGCATCAAGCAAACCAAGGTTTTGGCGGGTGTTCTTCACCTCGCGGATCACGGCCTCGGCGCGGCTTTCGTCCTGCCGCGGATAGCAATAGGGCCGCCGCCAATGGCCGACCGGCTCGAAATCCGCGCCGTTCTTCTCGTGCCAGTCCTGCATCGGCGTGCGGCGCAGCGGCTGGAATATCTCGCCGCGCGCCTCGCCCGCGATCGCGCCCATCGAGATCGGCGTATAGGGCGGGCGGAAGGTGGTGGTGCCGACCTGCGGAATCGGCGCGCCGAGAGATTGAGAAAGCACCGCCAAACCGTTGATATTGCTCAGCTTTCCCTGATCCGTCGCCATGCCCAAAGTGGTGTAGCGCTTGGCGTGCTCGACGCTTTCATAGCCTTCCTGCGCGGCAAGCTGAACATCGGACACCTTCACGTCGTTCTGGTAGTCCAGCCACATCTTGGACCGCAGTTCGACGCCCGCGCCCTGCGGCATCATCCAGATCGGGGCGAGTGGCGCCTCGTCGAGCGCGTCGGCGCGCGCAACCGCGCCGCCCCTGGCCTTCAGCCCCAGCGCCTTGATCGCCGCCTTGCCCGCCGTGTCGCCATCGGCCAGCGTGGCCGCGGCATGCAACTCGCCATTGGCCGCGCCCGCCGCGATCACGAAGGGATTTCCATCATGCGAGGTGGGCGCGCGGTCGGCATCGGGGCGGAAATGCGCCTGATCCTCGTCCCAGGTCAGCTTGCCGCCGCAATGCGACCAAAGGTGAACCACCGGCGACCAGCCGCCGGACATGGCGACCGCATCGCATGGGATCTCCTCGACCGACGCGCCCTCGCCCGCCTGGGCGCAGAGCGCCACGGCTGTGACTCGCTTGCCGCCCTTCACCCAGGCGACGCCCCGGCC
>JBAVQZ010000501.1:0-25488 GCA_049694515.1 Paracoccaceae bacterium
TCGGGCGCATCGGGCAGGCGCACCGAAACCGCTTCGCCCGCGTTGAACGCCACCAGAATCGCATCCTCCCGCGCGGCATAGGTCGGCGTGCCCGACGCGGTGCGAAGTTCCGCCACCAGCACCTTCAGATCCGGGTTCAGCCAGTCCGGCTCGGTCATCTCTGCGCCATCGGGACGCAGCCAGAACAGGTCGGCAAGCCCATCTATGGCCCGCTCGCGGCTGTGCAGGAACAGCTTCTGACGCAGGATCGGATGATCCTTGCGGAACGCGACCAGCCGTCGGGTGAACGCCAGGAAATCCGTGTCTGCGGCCGCCCAGTCGATCCAGCTCGTTTCGTTGTCCTGGCAATAGGCGTTGTTGTTGCCGCGCTGCGTGTTGCCCAACTCGTCGCCCGCCAGGATCATCGGCGTGCCTTGCGACAGCAGCAGTGTGGCCATCATGTTGCGTTTGCGCCGGGCGCGGGCGGCCCGGATCGCCGGATCGTCCGTCGGCCCCTCGCCCCCCATGTTGTCCGAGAAATTCTCGTCATGGCCGTCGCGGTTGTCTTCCTTGTTCGCCGCATTGTGCTTGGCCGAGTAACTGACCACGTCCTGAAGGGTGAACCCGTCATGCGCAGTGACGAAATTCACCGAGGAGGTCGCCGGCCGCCCCGAATGGTCGAATTGCAGGGCCGAGCCCGTCAACCGGTCGGCCAGATCGGCCGCGAGGCCCGCGTCGCCACGCCAGAACCGCCGCACCCCGTCGCGGAACCTGTCGTTCCATTCGCTGAAGGGCGGCGGGAAGGCGCCAAGCTGATAGCCGCCGGGCCCGATATCCCACGGCTCGGCGATCAGCTTGACGCCCGACAGAACCGGATCCTGCCGGATCGCGTCGAAGAACGCGGCCCCCGGATCGAAGCCCGCGTCGGTGCGGCCCAACGTGGCGCATAGGTCGAAGCGGAACCCGTCCACATGCATCACCTCGACCCAGTAGCGCAGGCTGTCCATCACCATCCGCAGCACCATCGGATGATCCACGTTCAGAGTGTTGCCGGTGCCGGTGTCGTTGACGTAGTAGCGCGGGTCGGCCTCCAGCCGATAATAGCTGCGATTGTCGAGACCGCGATAGGCCAGCGTGGGGCCAAGGTGATTGCCCTCGCAGGTGTGATTGTAGACCACGTCGAGGATCACCTCGATCCCGGCGGCATGAAGCCGCGCGACCATGATCTGGAATTCGGCGATCCCGTCGGTGGACAGGTAGCGGGTGTCGGGGGCGAAAAAGCCCAACGTCTGGTAGCCCCAGTAATTCGTCAGCCCGCGCTGGCGCAGGAACCGGTCGTTGAGGAAGGCGTGCACCGGCAAAAGCTCGATCGCGGTTATGCCGAGCCGCGTCAGGTGCTCCAGCATCGGGTCCGATGCGAGCCCGAGATAGGTGCCCGGAAGCTCCACCTCGGGGTGCAGCCGCGTCAGCCCTTTCACATGTGCCTCATAGATGACCGTTTCGGCCAGCGGCGTGCGCGGCCGCGGATCCTCGCCCCACGAAAAGGCCGGATCCTCGACCACGCCTTTCGGCATGTCCGCCGCGCTGTCCTGCGTGTCGAAGCTGAGATCGGCGTTACGCGCGCCCACATTGTAACCCATCAGCCGGTCGGACCAGCGCAGATCCCCGGCCAGCCGCTTGGCGTAGGGGTCGATCAGCAGCTTGTTTGGGTTGAAGCGGTGCCCCTCTTCCGGGCGATAGGGGCCATGCGCGCGCAGCCCGTAACGCTGGCCGGGGCGCAGTCCGGGGACATACCCGTGCCAGACGTCGCCCTCGCGCTCGGGAAGGGGCAGGCGGTGCGTCTCCTCTCCGGTTTCGGAGAAAAGGCAAAGTTCCATCCGCGTGGCGTTTTGGGAAAAGACAGCGAAATTGACCCCGTCGCCGTCGAAATTTGCCCCCAGCCGGTTGTCCCGGCTGGGTCCGATCGAAATGTCGCCGCTCACGCTCCGGCTCTCAGACTGGCGTAGAGCGCGGCATAGCGGGGCGCCGAGGCGGCCCAGCCGACCGGCTGTTTCATGGCGTTGCGCTGCATTAGGGAGAATCGCTCCTGATCCGAATGCACCTCACATAGCCGCCTGAGCGCGGCGCGCAATGCGTCCGCCGTGACGGGCGTGAATTTGAAGCCCGTTGCCACCCCCATGTCCAGCGCCGCCGGGTTGGCGTCGATCACCGTATCGGCCAGCCCGCCGGTGTCGGCCACCAGCGGCACGGTTCCATAGCGCAGCCCGTAAAGCTGGGTCAGCCCGCAGGGTTCGAACCGCGAGGGCACGAGGATCGCGTCGCCGCCCGCGATCATCCGGTGGGCCAGCGCCTCGTCGTAACCGATGCGTACCGCAAGGCCGGGATGGGTTTTCGCGGCCGCCGCCCATTCCGCCTCCAGCGCGCTGTCGCCCGAGCCCAGAAGCGCAAGCCGCCCGCCATTCTCCAGCAACACAGGCAGCGCGTCCAGCAGCAAGTCCAGCCCCTTCTGCCCGGTCAGGCGCGAGATCACGACGCAAAGCGGCCCCTCTCCCGGCTCCAGCCCGAACTCCTGGAGCAGCCCGGCGCGGTTGCGCGCCTTGCCGCGCGGGGATTTGTAAGGCGTGATCTCAGGATCGGCGGTTGGGTCCCACAGCGCCTCGTCGATGCCGTTGAGGATGCCGGTCAGATCGGCCGCCCGCGTCCGCAGCACGCCGTCCAGCCCCATTCCGAACGCCGGCGTCAGCAGCTCGCGCGCATAGGTCGGGCTGACCGTGGAAATCTTGTCCGCATAAAGCAGGCCCGCCTTCAAGGCGCTGATCTTGCCATAATATTCGAAGCCCTCGGGCGTGAACCCGTCCTTCGGAAGTTTCAGCTTCTCCAGCATCCTGGCCGGCGCGATTCCGTGGAACGCGATGTTGTGGATCGTCAGAAGGGTGCCGACGCCGCGGCCGCCGCGCATCCGGCGCAAGTAGAACGGCGCCAGCGCCCCCTGCCAGTCATGCGCGTGCAGAACCTCGGGCCGCACCCCGTCGATGCCCTGCGCCGCCAGTCTGGCCGCCATCCAGGACAGCGCGGCGAAGCGCTGGGGGTTGTCGGGCCAATCCTTGCCGTCCGGCCCCAGATAGATCGAGCCCGGACGGTCATAGAGATGCGGCGCGTCCAGCACCAACAACTCCAGCCCGACGGCCTCGGCGGCCAGCACCTCGGCGCTGCCGCCGAAAAACGATCGTTCCTTGCGGATGCTGCGGACGCCCTTGAGCCGCGACATGACCTGCGGGTAGCCGGGAAGCAGGGTGATCAGCCGCCAGCCCTCGGGCCGCAGCGCGCCGGGCAGCGCTCCGGCCACATCCGCCAACCCGCCCGTCTTGATCAGCGGCGCGACCTCGGAGGCGACCGAAAGCGCCGTCTTCATTGCGCCGCTGCCCGCCTGTCCAGCATGTCTTGGGTGATCAGCGTCACACCATTGTCGGTGACGCGGAACCACTTGGCGTCCTCCTCGGGGTCCTCGCCGACGACCAGCCCGTGCGGAACGGTCACGCCGCGGTCGATCACCGCGTTGGTCAGCCGGGCGGAGCGCTCGACCACCACATGGGGCAGCAACACCGCGTGATTGAGCACCGAATAGCTGTTGCAATGCACCCCGGTGAACAGCAGCGAATTGCGAACCTCGGTGCCCGAGATTATGCACCCGCCCGACACGAGGCTGGACAGCGCCAGGCCGCGCCGGTTCTCCTCGTCATGGATGAACTTGGCGGGCGGCATCAGCTCGGAATAGGTCCAGATCGGCCAATCCGTATCCCAAAGGTCCAGCTCGGGGGTGAAATCGGTCAGATCTATATTGGCCTTCCAGAAGGCGTCGATCGTGCCCACGTCGCGCCAATAGGGCTTGGCCTCGGTCCCGGCGCGCACGCAGCTTTCGGAAAAGCGATGCGTCATCGCCTTTCCGTGCTTGACGATATGCGGGATGATGTCGCCGCCGAAATCATGCGCCGTGTCCGGGTCGGAGGCATCCTCGATCAGGCGCTCGCGCAGGAACTTCCAGTCGAAGACGTAGATCCCCATCGAGGCCAGCGTGATGTCGGGATCGTCAGGCGTGCCGGGCGGGTCCTTGGGCTTTTCCAGGAATTCGGTGATGCGCCCGTCGTCATCCACCCCCATCACGCCAAAGGCGCTGGCCTCGGCACGGGGCACTGTCAGGCACCCCACCGTCACGTCGGCGCCGGTGTCCACATGCTGGCGCAGCATCAGCTCGTAATCCATCTTGTAGACGTGATCCCCCGCCAGGATCAGAATGTAATCGACGCCATAGCTGTCGATGATGTCGATGTTCTGGGTCACGGCGTCGGCGGTGCCGAGATACCACCGGTCCTCGGAAACGCGCTGAGAGGCGGGCAGGATATCGAGGAACTCGTTGCGCTCGGCTCGGAAGAAGCTCCAGCCGCGCTGGCAATGACGGATCAGCGAATGCGCCTTGTATTGCGTCGCGATCGCCATCTTGCGGATGCCGGAATTCAGCGCGTTGGACAGGGCGAAATCGACGATCCGCGCCTTGCCGCCGAAATAGACCGCTGGTTTCGCGCGTCGGTCCGTAAGCTCTTTCAGGCGGCTGCCGCGCCCCCCGGCCAGCACAAAGGCCATCGTCCGCTTGGACAACCTCGCATTGGGTGTTGGCATGTCCTCTCCTCCCCCTGTGGCTCAAGCCTTCGCCTCGTGAACGAATATCAGTGTCGAGAGCGGCGGCAGCGTCATCTCGGCCGAGAAGGGCTGTCCATGCGTGGACTCGGCCGTCGCCTCGACCGATCCCATGTTGCCGCTTCCGCCACCGCCATAGATTTCGGCATCTGTGTTCAGAACCTCGCGCCAGCGCCCGGCCTCCGGCATCCCGATGCGCCAGCCGCGGCGCCCGACGGGCGTGAAATTGCACACCACGACCACCGGGGGATCGCCGGGCCCGCCCCGCCTGATCCAGGAAAACACCGAATGCGCGGCGTCGCCGCCTTCGATCCATTGGAAGCCGTCCGCCTCGCAATCCTTCACATGCAGCGCGGGATGGGCGCGGTAGACGGTGTTCAGATCGCGCACCAGCCGCTGCACGCCGGCATGGGCGGGCGCCGCCGCCGCATCCCAGTCCAGGGCCGTGTCGTGGTTCCACTCCGCGGGTTGGGCGAACTCGCAGCCCATGAACAGCAGCTTCTTGCCCGGATGACCCCACATGAACCCGTAATAGGCCCGCAGATTGGCGAATCTCTCCCACTCGTTGCCCGGCATCCGGCCCAGCATCGAGCCCTTTCCATGCACAACCTCGTCATGGCTGATGGGCAGGATGAAATTCTCGGAAAAGGCATAATGCAGGCCGAAGGTCATCTGGTGATGGTGATAGCGGCGGTGGACCGTATCGCGACCGATATAATCCAGCGTGTCGTTCATCCAGCCCATGTTCCACTTGTAGCCGAAGCCAAGCCCGCCATCGTGAACCGGGCGCGACACGCCGGGAAAGCTGGTGCTTTCCTCGGCGGCGGTCAGAATGCCCGGCATTGCGCCATAGGTGGTCGCGTTCATCCGTTGCAGCATGGCGATGGCTTCCAGGTTCTCGCGCCCGCCATGCACGTTGGGCACCCATTCGCCATCCTTGCGCGAATAGTCGCGGTAGAGCATCGAGGCCACGGCATCCACGCGCAGCCCGTCCACGTGGTATTCCTCAAGCCAGTAAAGCGCGTTGGAGATCAGGAAATTCGCCACCTCGCGGCGTCCGTAATTGTAGATCAACGTGTTCCAGTCCTGGTGGAACCCCTCGCGCGGGTCGGCGTATTCGTAAAGCGCGGTGCCGTCGAACCGGCCCAGCCCGTGCTCGTCCGACGGGAAATGTCCGGGCACCCAATCCACGATCAGGCCGAGCCCGGCCTTGTGGGCGGCCTCCACCAGCGCGCGGAATTCGTCGGGCGTGCCGTGACGGATGGTGGGCGCGTAAAGCCCGATCGGCTGATACCCCCAGGAGCCGTCGAACGGGTATTCGCTGACCGGCAGCAGCTCGATATGCGTGAACCCCATTTCGGCGGCATAGCCGACCAGCTCTTCCGCCGCCTCAAGGTAGGACATGCGCCGCCCGCCCTCGGGTCGCCGCCACGAGCCGAGGTGCACCTCGTAGACAGAAATCGGCGCGGTCCGCGCGTTGCGGTCTGCTCGCCCCTTCATCCAGCCATCGTCGGACCAACGATGCCCCGAGATACTCCGCACGACCGAGGCCGTGGCCGGCGGATGCTCCGCGCCGAAGGCCACGGGGTCGGCCTTTAACGGCAGGCGCTGCCCGTCCGCCCCGATGATCTCGTATTTATAGGGCATGCCCTCGCCCACACCGGGCAGGAATATCTCCCAGACGCCGGTCGCGCCGCGTTTGCGCATGACGTTGCGCCGCCCGTCCCAGAAATTGAAGTCGCCCACCACCGACACGCGCAACGCATTCGGCGCCCAGACGGCGAAATGCGTGCCTTCGACGCCTTCATGCGTGGTCACATGGGCGCCCAGCATATGCCAGAGCCTTTGATGCGTCCCTTCCGAAAACAGGTATTCGTCCATCTTGCCCAGCACCGGGCCGAAGCGATAGGCATCCTCGCTGACCCAGGTCGCGTCGCCCGCCTCACCGCGCAGGCGATAAGGTTCGTTCTTCGGAAGCCTGCCGACGAAGACCGAAGGTGCGTCGGGCACCGGCAGCATCGGATGCACGCCCTGCTCCGTGACGACGGACAGCGACTCGGCCCCCGGGTCGATCGCGGTGACGAACCAGCGCCGGCCGACCCGGTGGGGACCCAGCACCGCGAACGGATCGTCATGGGTCCCCTCCTGCAATCTGCAGGCCTGATCCGGCGCGATGCCGTTGGCGACGTCTTTGGCGGAGATCTTCATTCCGTTAGCGTATGACAATTGGCACAGATATCAACTGTGCATTCATTGTGCCAATCGTTCAAACAGCCGCGGAAATGTCCCAGATATCGCTCATGTAGCCGCGAACCGCCCGATCGGACGAGAACCAGCCCGACCGTGCGGTATTGAGCGCCGCCATCCGCGCCCAGGCCGCGTGATCGCGATAGGCCCGGTCGACGCGGCGCTGCGCGGCGTAGTAGTCGGCAAAATCCGAGCAGACGAGGAAATAGTCGTCACCACGCAGGTTCCCGGTCACCGACGCGAACATCTCCGGGTCGCCGGAGGAGAATGCGCCGGCCTCGATCGCCTCGATCGCGCGGGCAAGCGGCGGGCTTTCCGCAATCGCCGCCGCGGCATGGTCGGACAGGTCGCGCCGGGCCACGACCTCGTCCGCCGTCATTCCGAACAGGAAGAAATTGTCCGCCCCGACCCGCTCGCGGATTTCCACGTTCGCGCCGTCGAGCGTGCCGATGGTCGGCGCCCCGTTCAGCGCGAATTTCATGTTGCCGGTCCCCGAGGCCTCTTTGCCGGCGGTGGAAATCTGCTCGCTCAGATCGCTGGCCGGGATGATCCGCTCGGCCGTCGAGACATTGTAGTTGGGCACGAACACAACCTTCAGCAGATCTCGCGTCACCGGGTCTTCATTGATCGTCGCGGCGACGGCGTTGATCAGATGTATGATCTCCTTCGCGAGCACGTAGCCCGGCGCGGCCTTGCCGGCGAAGATCTTGACGCGCGGCGTCCAGTCGCCCTTCGGATCGTCGTGGATCGCCTGCCAGTGGGCAATGGTCTCAAGGATGTTCAGGTGCTGGCGCTTGTATTCGTGGATGCGCTTGATCTGGGCATCGAACATCGCCTCGGGGTCCAGCGAAATGCCGACCGTCCTGCCGATCCAGTCCGACAGATCGGCCTTGTTGGCGCGCTTGGCCGCGGCATAGGCATCCAGGAACCCGGCGTCGTCCAGATGCGGCTCCAGCCCGGCAAGTTGCTCCAGATCATCGACCCAGCCGGTGCCGATGGCCCCGTCGACCAGCCCGGAGAGGCGGGGATTGCAGTTCCGGATCCAGCGGCGCGGCGTCACGCCGTTGGTCTCGTTCACGATCCGGTCGGGGTGCAGGCGGTTGAGCTCGGCAAACACGGTGCTCTTCATCAATCCGGTATGCAGCGCGGAGACGCCGTTCACCTTGTGCGCCATGATGAAGGCCAGCTCGCCCATCTTGACCTCGCCATGCTCGCGCACCGTGACCTTGCGGCCCGGTGCCGCCCTGGCATGCCAGTCGTCGATCCTTTCGATCAGTTGCATGTGGCGCGGCAGAAGGGCGCGCATCAGCGGCTCGGACCAGCGTTCCAGCGCCTCGGGCAGAAGGGTATGGTTGGTGTAGGACAGGCAGCCGCGCGCCACCTCGACCGCGTCGTCGAAACCCATGCCCTGTTCGTCGACCAGCAGCCGGACCAGCTCGGGGCCCGCAATTGCCGGGTGCGTGTCGTTGAGCTGGATCGCGACCTTCTGCGGCAGCAGCCGCGGATCGTCGTATTCGCTGAGGAACCGCCGCAGGATGTCGCGCAGAGAGGCTGACGTGAAGAAGAACTCCTGCTTCAGCCGAAGCTCCTTGCCCTCTTCGGTGGTGTCGTCGGGATAGAGCACCCGGCTGATCGTGCGGGCCAGCGCCTCGGGGCGCGCGGCGGCGGCGTAATCGCCATGATTGAACCGTTCCAGATCCAGCAGATCCACAGGAAGCGCGCCCCAGAGCCGCAGCGTGTTGGCCCAGCGGCCCTGCCAGCCGATCACCGGCGTGTCATGCGCCGCGGCGGTCACCCGCGTGTCGGGCGTCCAGACCGCACGTCTACCGGTCTCGCGGACCTCGCCGCCAAAGCCGATCTCGAACGCCGCCTCGGGCCGCTCGAACTCCCAGACATGGCGCTGCATCAGCCAGTCCTCCGGGTCCTCGGCCTGCCGCCCATTGACGAAGCTCTGCCGGAACAGGCCGTGCTCGTAACGGATGCCATAGCCATGCGCCGGGCAGCCGATTGTGGACATCGATTCCATGAAGCAGGCCGCCAGCCGTCCCAGCCCGCCATTACCCAGCGCCGCGTCGGGTTCGTCATGCAGCACAGTGTCGAGCGGCAGGCCCAGATCGTCGAAGGCGGCGGCGACCGCCTCCATCAACCCCAGATTCACGATCGCATCCTGCAACAGGCGGCCGATCAGGAATTCCATCGACAGGTAATAGACCCGCTTGTGCTGGCCGGCATAGGTCGTCCGCGTGGCAGCGAACCAGGGATCCACGATCCGGTCGCGAACCGCCAGCGACAGCGCCATGCGCCAGTCATAGATCTGCGCGTGTTCGGCATCCTTGCCGATGGAGTATTTCAGCTGATGCAGGATCGTTTCGCGCATTTCCGCAGGAGTCATTCGAACCTCTTTCATGATAACGGCCGGCCGCTGGGCCGTTAGCGATAACCTTCGTTTTCCTTATCCCGAAGAATTCCCGCCGCATCAAGGGCGGTCTGAACCGCGCGCCAGCCCGCTTCCCCGATCGCCATTCGCTTGCCTTGCGTGTCGGAAACGCGGCCAGGATCAGCCAGCACTCAACTCCAGTCGAGCACCACCTTTCCCGAGGAACCGCCGCGCATGGTGGCGAACCCGTCGCGGAAATCCTCCGCCCGGAAACGGTGGGTGATCACCGCCCGCACGTCGAGCCCGTTCTCCAGCATCGCGATCATCTTGTACCAGGTCTCGAATATCTCGCGCCCGTAGACGCCCTTGATGGTGATCGCCTTGAACACGATCCGCGACCAGTCCACCGGGCTCTTGCCCGGCGGGATGCCCAGCAGCGCGATACGTCCACCCATCACCAGGTTCTCGACCATCTGATCCAGCGCGGCCTGACTGCCCGACATTTCCAGCCCCACGTCGAAGCCTTCCTTCATCCGCAACGCGCCCTCGACGTCGCGCAGATCCTGCCTGGCGACATTGACCGCAACCACGTCGGCGACCCGCGCCGCCAGGTCCAGCCGGTCCTGGTTCACGTCGGTGATGACGACGTGGCGGGCCCCGACATGCCGGGCCACGGCGGCCGCCATGATCCCGATCGGACCAGCGCCGGTAATCAGCACGTCCTCGCCCACCAGGTCGAACGAAAGCGCAGTGTGAACCGCGTTGCCCAGCGGGTCGAGGATCGCACCGATCTCGTCGTCGATAGTGTCGGGCAGGGGCACCACGTTGAAGGCGGGCAGGCGCAGGTATTCGGCGAAGGCGCCGGGCTCGTTCACGCCGATGCCGCGTGTGGCCGGGTCCAGGTGGAACTTCCCGGCGCGTGACTGGCGGCTCTGCCGGCCGATCAGGTGTCCCTCGCCCGAGCACCGCTGACCGATGGTCAGATCCTCGACATCGCTTCCGATCTCGACGATCTCGCCGGCGAATTCATGCCCCGTTATGAGCGGCACCGGCACGGTGCGGGCGGCCCAGTCGTCCCAGTTCCAGATATGGATGTCGGTGCCGCAGATTCCGGTCTTGTGGATCCGGATCAGCACATCGTCCGGGCCGATCTCGGGCACCGGGGCCTCAACCATCCAAAGTCCCGGTTCCGGTTTGGACTTCGCCAGCGCCTTCATGACAGGACTCCCGTATCATGGCCCGCCTGCTCGAACGCGGTCAGCGCCTGCGCCAAGTCTTCGTGGCTGAGCGCCGCGTTCATCTGGGTGCGGATCCGGGCGCGATCCTTCGGCACCACCGGATAGAAGAAGCCCGAGACATAAACGCCAAGCTCGAACAGCCGCGCCGCCATCGCCTGCGCCTTGCGGGCATCGTAAAGCATGACCGGGACGATCGGGTGTTCGCCTTCGAGCAGATCGAAACCGGCACGGGCCAGCCCCGCGCGCCAGTATCCCGCGTTGTTGAACAGCTGCGCGCGGAGGTCGTCGCCGTTTTCGACGAGGTCCACAACGGCGATTCCGGCCGCCACGATCGACGGCGGCAACGCGTTCGAGAACAGGTAGGGCCGTGCCCGTTGCCGCAGAAGGTCGATCACCGGTTGCGGCCCGGCGACATAGCCGCCCAGCGCCCCGCCCAGCGCCTTGCCCAGCGTGCCGGTGAGGATGTCGGCTCGGACACGGTAATGCGCTGGCGTGCCCTGCCCCCTCGGCCCCATGAACCCGGTCGCGTGGCAGTCGTCCACCATGACCATCGCGTCGAATTTGTCTGCGAGGCTCCGGATTCCGGGAAGGTCGGCCAGGTAGCCGTCCATGCTGAACACGCCGTCCGTGGCAATGATGATGTCGCGCGCGCCGTCGGCCCGCGCGGCTTTCAGCTGCGCCTCGAGATCGTCCATGTCGGAATTGGCATAGCGATAGCGCTTGGCCTTGCACAGCCGGATCCCGTCGATGATCGACGCATGGTTGAGCGCGTCCGACACGACCGCGTCCTCCGGCCCCAGCAACGGCTCGAACAATGCGCCGTTCGCGTCGAAACAGGACGCGAACAGGATCGAATCCTCGGTGCCGAGAAACTCCGCCAAACGGTGTTCCAGCCGCCGGTGAAGATCCTGCGTGCCGCAGATGAAGCGCACCGAGGCCATGCCGAAGCCGTGATCGTCCATCGCCCGCTTCGCCGCGGCAACAAGTGTCGGATGGTCGGCCAGTCCAAGATAGTTGTTGGCACACAGGTTGATCACCTCATGACCGGCGACCTGAACACGGGCGGCCTGAGGCGAGGTGATCTCGCGCTCGGTCTTCATCAGCCCGTCGGACTCGATCCCGTCGAGCGTTTGGCGGATGCGGGCGAGGAACGTATCGGACATGGGGCGACTCCTTTCGGGCATCATTTCAATCATTTTGGACGCTTCGTCAAAATAATGGAAATGCCGGGCGAAGTTCCCGACGCCGATCCGCGCCAATTCTTCGGGTCACCGCCACGGCCTAGTTCAAGCGGATCAGGCGCATCCGGAAAGATGCGATTTCGCCGAGTGCAATGGCAAGTGCAATGCGGGAGCCCGCACGCGGACTCCCGGTTTTCGGCGCGATGATCGGCGCTTTTCGCCGAAACGCGCTATTGACACATTGCCGGTCGGTTGCCCGGCGTCCTTTCACTATCCCAGGTGATGGGTTTCCTGCAGGCGATAGACCGGCGTGTCGATCCCCTCCATCCGTGCCTTGAGTTGCAACGAAAGGTACTGCGAATAGTGCCTGGACTGATGCAGGTTGCCGCCGTGGAACCACAGCGCCTCCTGCTGGGTCGGCTTCCACATGTTGCGTTCCTCGCCTTCCCAGGGGCCGGGATCCTTCGCGGTGTCCGAACCCAGCCCCCAGCATTTGCCGACCTTGTCGGCCACGTCCTGACCGATGAGATCCGCGGCCCAGCCGTTCATAGAGCCATAACCCGTCGCATAGACGATCAGATCGGCCTCAAGCTTGGTGCCGTCGTCCAGGATCACCCCATCCTCGACCACCTCGGTCACCTCGCCATGCGCCAGCTTGATCTCGCCGTCGATGATAAGTTGAGAGGCACCCACGTCGATGTAGTAGCCGGAACCGCGCCGCAGGTATTTCATGAACAGCCCCGAGCCGTCCTCGCCCCAGTCCAGCCAGAATCCGGCCTTCTCCAGCCCGTCATAGAACGCTGCATCCTTCTCGCGCATCTGGTCGTAGAGCGGGATCTGGAACTCGTGCATGATCCGGTAGGGGAGCGAGGCGAAGATCATGTCGGCCTTCTGCGTGGTCACGCCGTTTCGCACCGCCTGTTCGGAGTAGAGCGCGCCAAGGCCGATATCCATCAGGGTATCGGAGCGCACGATATGCGTTGTCGAACGCTGCACCATGGTGACGTCCGCCCCCGCCTCCCAGAGCGCGGCACAAATGTCATGGGCAGAGTTGTTCGATCCGACGACGACGGCCTTCCTGCCGGCATATGCATCCGGTCCGGGGTGCTTCGACGAATGGTGCTGATCGCCCTTGAAGCGATCCATACCCTTGAACTCCGGCACGTTCGGCTTGCCTGACATGCCCGTGGCCAGCACAAGCTGCCTCGGTTTCAGGACGACTTCTTCGCCGTCACGATCGACGACGACAGTCCATTCCTTGGTCTTATCGTCGTATGTCGCGCTCTTGCAGGTGGTGCTGCTCCAGTAGTTCAACTCCATGATCTTGGTGTACATCTCCAGCCAGTCGCCGATCTTGTCCTTCGGCGCGAAGACCGGCCAGTTGGGCGGGAACGGCAGATAGGGCAGATGGTCGTACCAGACCGGATCGTGCAGGCAGAGCGACTTGTAGCGGTTGCGCCAGCTGTCACCGGGCCGGGCGTTCTTCTCCACGATGATCGTGGGAACGCCAAGCTGCCGAAGCCGCGCGCCAAGGGCGATGCCGCCCTGCCCGCCCCCGACGATCAGCACGTAGGGCTGTGTTTCGTAGCCGAGTGTGCGCTGTTCTTCCGCAAGCTCCTCTTTCCAGCTCAGCTTGTTCTTTTCGGCGCCATGCTTGGCACCCAGCGGCCGCTCGAACCCCAGGGGTTCCTCGTGCCCCTTCAGTTCGGTCATCGCGGTCAGCAGGGTCCAGATCAGCCCGTCCTTGAACCGCACCAGCCCGTAGCCGCGCGCGACGTCCGTCTCGAACGTGATCCACGCGGTCACGATCCCATCTGCCTCTTCCGGCACCTCTCCCTCGGCGATCCGCCAGTTGGCGGGCTTGATATCCGACAACTGGCTTTCCAGCATGTCGCGAACGTCGTCCTTGCCCTCCATGGTGCGAAGGTTCCAGGTAAAGGTCACAAGGTCGCGCCAATAACAGTCGTCCTGGAACAGCGAAACCGCGCGATCCGTGTCACCGCCGGACAATGCGTCGTCGAAGGTCGACAGCAGTTCTGTCACCTGGTCCACGGTGGTCGTATCAAGCATCTGGTATCCTCCCTTGCTTGTTCTTCGCACCGGCGAGGCTGACCCCTGAGGCCCGTTGCAGCCAAGACCTGCCGAGGGGTGCGAGCCTTCGAAACGAAATTCAGGGAAGAAAAGCGTTGCATTTTCTGTTGCAGGCCGCGGCCATGCAACAGGTCAGTCAGGGCGGCGCAACCCCGCCCGCCGGATACGGCGGTGGATGGTCGAGCGATCGACGCCCAGGTGCCGCGCGGTGCGCGCGATGTTCCAGTCGCAGATCGCCAATGCGGTTTCCAGGTCCGGTGGCGGCGCATGCCCGGCCGGATCCTTTCCGCGCCGGGCGAAGGCAGGCGGCGGCAGATCCTCCAGATCTATAAGACCGGTGTCGGACAGCGCCAGAGCGACATCCAGCGTGTTGATGAGTTCTCGGATGTTGCCGGGCCACTGACGCGCGCGCAGGTCCATTCGCGCGGCGGTGCTGATCCTGAACAGTCCCGGATGGCTGTGCGCGCGCTGGCGCAGCAGCCGGTCCAGCAACCAGTCGAAATCGGCCCGCTCACGCAACGGCGGCACGGTGAGTCTCGCGGCAGCGAGGCGGAAATAGAGATCCTCGCGGAACGCGCCGTCGCGCACCAAAGCCGCGAGATCGCGCCGGGTGGCCGAGATTACCTTGAGCCGAACCCGAACCGGTCGGGCCGCACCGACGGGCATCGCCTCGCCCTCGGCCAAGAGCCGCAGCAGCCTGGCCTGGACCGAGCGCGGCATGTCGCCCACCTCGTCAAGGAACAGCGTGCCGCCATCCGCCTCCGACACAAGGCCGGCGCGCTCCGGCGTTCCGTCGGACCTGACGCGCCCGAACAGCGTCTCGTCAAGATCGGTTTCGGGAACGGCGGCGCAATTGAACGCTACGAAGGGGCGGTTGCCCGGAATACTCGTGTGCATCGCACGGGCCAGCCGCTCCTTGCCGGTTCCGGTTTCACCGGTGATGAGCACCGGAATCGGCACGCCCGCAAGGCGCCCGGCTTCGGCGGACAGCCTCTCGATCACGGGGTCGCTGCCGCCGAAGGTGCGCAAGGGCGACGGCGGCGCCTCCGGCGAGTCGGGGCGGCGCAAGGCACGATGCTGCGGCGCGATTGCGTGGCCGAAAAGCGCCGCGCCGTTGCGAAGGAAAATGACCCTCTCCTCGGTCGGCCTCCCCCGGGTCAGGTCCGGAAGGTCGTCGACCTGCAACTGGAAGAACTCGGTCATGGGGCGCCCGACGACCGCCCCCTGCTGACGCCAGTCCGCACCTGCCATGCCGGCAAGACGGCGAAGCGCGGCGTGGGTCGTGCCGACGATCGTCCCCGAGGAGTCCAGTGCCACCGCGGCCTCGGGATCGACGTCCAGAAACTCCGGCATCTCCGAGAAACGCAGCACCCACTCGGTTCGCATCATGGCCATCAGGTTCGCCAGTTCAATGCGCCGCGCCGAGGCCGTGACAAGTTGCATCGCGAGGTTCTGGCTTATTTTCGGCAGCGGCGAGCGCAGCAGCGAGATGTCCAGCACGGCGGTCAGCACGCCATTGGTGTCGAAGATCGGCGCGGCCGTGCAACTGAGCGGGGTATGCGTCGCGTCGAAATGGTCGGTCTGGTGCACCGTGATCGGTTCGCCGGTGAAGATGCACGATCCGACACCGCATGTCCCGACCAGTTCTTCGGACCAGTCCGATCCGAGGTAAAGACCGGCCGCCTTCAATTCGCTCTCGAAATTCCGGTCGCCGAAGAAATCGACGGTGACGCCATGTGCATCCGCCAGCAGCAGAACGTAATTCTGACCGGCAACCTGTCGGAACAGGGTTTCCAGGCCGCTCCGTGCAATCCGCACCAGCCGTTCGGACTGCTCGCGATGCTGGCGAAGCACCTGATCGGGCACGATGTGGGCGGGGCGCGGCGTGGCAGGGTCAAGCCCGTGTTGCTCCACGCAGCGCCGCCATGACTGCAGCACAGGCTCGTCTCGCGGCGAAAGCGCGCCGTTCAGGACGCAGTCAATCTCTGTTATGTGCTTCTTGATCTGCATTGCCGCCTTCCTCCCCTCGGCGGTCGCGTCGCACTCTACACGTTCAGCGCCTTTGTTGCGACCGATCTTTCATACGGCGAAACCGCAGGTTGGCGGAACGGAGGCGGACCGAAAGGATTTGCGCGGCCTCATCGCGCCGGATCTGTGTCGATGGAACAAACCGGCCTGGTTCCCTTCGGAGGAAGGCTGATAGTCCATCAGGCGCTTGCATTGGAGATTTCAATCCG
The DNA here is from genome assembly GCA_049694515.1 of Paracoccaceae bacterium. Classification (GTDB taxonomy): domain Bacteria; phylum Pseudomonadota; class Alphaproteobacteria; order Rhodobacterales; family Rhodobacteraceae; genus JADQCB01. The sequence continues at coordinate 16,043 of JBAVQZ010000501.1, forward strand.
GCACGCCCACGCGTCGCATGGCGTCTTCGAAAACCGGAATCGTTACCTTCCACGCCCACCAGTTGCTCGCCCTGGACCGCCATCTGGCGTTGGTGAATTCAGGATTTTGAGAAGGGAACACCAGTCTGGCCGATCGAGCCTCGGCCGGGCAATTCATGTGAAGCAGACATGCAATTCGACACATTTGTAGAAAACCATTCTGCGGATTCTTGGTCAGCCCGCCTTCAAGGCATCACGTGCTCTCAGGTAGTGATCGCAAGCGGCCAAATTTTCGGGACGCCGTCGTGTCGTCCTTTAAATTTCAGCAATTTGAATGGTTGGAGTGATCGCCGAAACGATGGCCTCCGTGATTTCATCCTGCAGATCGAATACGTCGCGGAGTACAGCCTCGTACCGCTTCGCCCATATGTGCATTCCCGTTTCGGTATCATCCAGGTGTCAGTTAATACTTGCGACCCCGGGCAGACAGAAGAAATCCCCGTGCAGGCGAATGAATGCGCGGCAAACGATCTATTGCTGGAGCGGTCGGTCCGGACGGCCGCTCTCATTGGACATCCGCCGTTCGACCCATGGGTTCGATGCGCGCCGCCGGTCGGCCTCGGCCTTGGCCTGCGGTCTTGACGGGTCCGAATTGTCGCGGTGCAGGTCGTCAAAGCGGTCATCCTTGCGGCGGCCCATAGCTTGCAGCCGTCCAAGGCCATGCAGTGAGCACGGCGGACGAACGACCAAGTCAGCAGGAATTCTGCATGATCGCCCTGATGAAGGCGGAAAAGAGTTCGCCCTGCGAGCTGATGCGCAGCTTGGCATAGATGTTGCGGCGATGAATTCGGATTGTACCGGACGAAATCTCCAGCGCCTTTCCGGTGGCGTCAGCCGAATAACCCTTGAGCGTATATTCGACGACTTCACGTTCTCGCGGTGTAAGGACCCCCTCGCCTATGGATCGAAACGCGTTGCGAATGCGCGTCTCGATCCCGTCCTCCGCGTCGGCGACCGCGTGCTCCAGCCCTCCCCAATGCTGGCGGCTCGCGGCCGAAACAACGGGCCAGACGGCCGCGAGATGGCGGAACGCCGAAGCCGAAAAACGCTTTCCCGTCCGCATGAGGGAAATGACCAGCGTCAGGTCGTCATCCACGGACACGAGATAGCCGATCTCTTCGGCAAGTCCGGTCTGTTCATAGTAACTCTTGAAGTATTCGCCCTGATAGAACCGGTCAGGAGCGATCTCGGAAAGCCGGTACAGCCCGCGCCGCGCAGGATCCCGGCTGGCCAGAAAAAAGGGATCGAGTATGTACGGACCTTCAAGATAGTCCGCGACATGCATGCGCTGCCGGTCCGGCGGGAAATCGTCATAGAGCGCGAGGGGCTGCTTGCCGTCCGCGTATCCGAAAATGACGCAATAGTCGAAGATGGCGACATCGCGCAGCGCGTTGGCCAGGACACGTGGAAAACGCGGGTGGCCAATCGTTTCGATGATCTCGCCCGCATGGGTGAACCAATCTGTCTGCAAGGTTTTCTCCGCGGAAGCAATTACAGATCGCGTGTATAACAAACCTCATATTTACTGAGAAGCGAAAATAGGACGCAATAATGCCGAAGACGGCCTATGTAGAGTTCTGTCATGATGCAGAAAAAAATCCCAAAATCGGCATATGCACTAAATAGCTACGATGATTCCCCGGTGGCGGAACTCAGATCGGTTTCCAAGTCCTTCGGGAACGTGCTCGCGGCGAAGGATCTGAACCTGTCGATCCGATCGGGCGAGTTTCTGTCCTTCCTGGGGCCTTCCGGATGCGGAAAGACCACGGCGTTGCGGATGCTGGCCGGCTTCGAAAGGCCAACCTCCGGCGAGGTGCGCATCGGCGGCAAGGTAGTGAACGACCAGGAGCCCTTCCGCCGCAACGTTAACATGGTGTTCCAGAACTATGCCCTGTTTCCCCACCTCACCGTGGCGCAGAATATCGCCTATGGGCTGCAGCAACAGCGTCCGCGCCCCGACCGGAAAGAAATCGCGCGGAAGGTGACCGAGGCGCTGGAGATCGTGCGCCTCGACGGGTTCGAAGGGCGCCGAATCTGGGAAATGTCGGGCGGGCAGCAGCAACGCGTCGCGCTGGCGCGCGCCATCGTCAACCGGCCCAGACTGCTGTTGCTGGACGAACCACTGGCCGCGCTTGACCGAAAGCTGCGCAAGGAAATGCAGATCGAGCTGCAGGACCTGCAGCGCAAGATTGGCATCACCTTCATGCTGGTGACCCATGACCAGGAGGAAGCCCTGTCGCTGAGCGACCGCATCTGCGTCATGCGCGATGGCGAGATCGTTCAGGTCGGCTCGCCGCAGGAGCTCTACGACCGCCCTGAAACGCGCTATGTCGCGGATTTCGTGGGAACCTCGAATTTCTTCGAAGGGCAGGTCGTGTCAATGGACGGCGACACGGCCACCCTGCGCCTGCCGGACGGCAAGACGCTGACAGGACAACACGCCAGCCATGTTCAACCCGGCGTATCGGCCTGCGTCAGCCTGCGTCCCGAACAGATCGAACTTCAGGAACACGCCACCGACGCGGCGCTGCCGGTAACCGTGCAGAACCGGATCTTTCTTGGCGAACATACCGAGTATCTCGTGAGGCACGAGACGCTGGGCAATGTGATCGTTCTCGCACCGCGTCGGTCGGAAGAGGGCGGCACGACGTACGACAAGGGCGACGAAGCCTGGATCACGTGGCGGCACCAGTCCGCCCGCATCCTTCTGTCGTAGCAGTGAAACGGAACCTCAACAGGGAGCACACCAATGACGGATGAAAGCGGCTATATCTCGAAGCGGAAGTTCATGGAAGAACTGCGCCGCTACCAGAAAGGATCGGTCACACGGCGCCATTTTCTCGGCGTGACGGGCTTGGGCGCAGCGACGGCGGTCATGGGGGCGGCCTTGCCCGCCCTGCGCCCCACCGCGGCGCGGGCGCAGCAGGATATCGGCGACCGCGTTGTCCTGGCGACCTGGCCCAACTACCACGACCCGCAGAACTTCGAAATCTTCACCGAAAACACCGGTGCCTACACGCAGGTGAACGTCTTCGGTTCGAACGAGGAGATGCTGGCCAAGCTTCAGGCCGGCGGCAGCGGCTGGGACGTTTTCGTCCCCACCAACTATACGATCACCACCTATGTCGGTGAGGATCTGATCGAGCCTCTCGACCTGTCGAAGCTGCCGAACTACGACGCGTCGGCGTTCAACCCGCGCTTCGCGGATGCGGGCACGGTTGACGGCACGGTCTATGCCGTGCCGAAGAACTGGGGCACCACCGGTTTCGCAGTCAACTCCGATCACGAGGGCGGCAAGCCGATGACGTCGTGGAAGGAGTTCTGGGACCGGACGATGGACGATTTTTCCGGCCGGACCATGGTGCATGACTATCAGTTGACCACGATCGGCAACGCGCTGAAATATTTCGGCTATTCGTTCAACTCGACTGCCGAGAACGAGCTTGCCGACGCCGAGCGCCTGCTGATCGACGCCAAGCCGCACCTGTTCGCGATCTCGTCCGACTACCAGCCGGCGATGCGCAGCGGCGACGCGTGGCTGACCATGTGCTGGACGGGCGACGGCAAGCAGTTGAATACCGACTTGCCGGAAATCCGCTTTGTCCTGGGCAAGGAGGGCGGCGAGATATGGAGCGACTATTACGCGATCCCGAAAGGCGCGCCGCACATGGATGCCGCCTACGCGCTGATCAACTTCCTGCTGGATCCGGAGGTGAACGCCCGCGAAGTGCTGGCGCACGGCTATCCCACCGCGGATTCGCGCACCAAGAAGCTGCTGCCGGACGAGATCCTGAACGACCCGATCCTGTATCCCGCGCAAGAGCTTCTGGACGCGCTGGAATTCGGCGCGGCGGCCACGCTTACCGACCCCAACCGCGCCGAGCTTCTGGCGCGTTTCAAATCGGCCTGATCCGATCGAAAGAGGGGCGGGATGACGCGCAGAGAACGCAACTGGCTATTGCTGGCTCCGGCGGCGGCATGGTTCTTCGCCATGCTGATCCTGCCCCTTTCCTTCGTCTTCGTGTTCAGTTTCGGGGAACGCGGGGACGCCGGCGGCTATGTGCCGGCCTTCACCCTGGCGCAATACGCCAACCTTCCGGCGCGTTTCGCGGCGTTCAAGAACACGCTTGTCCTCGCGCCGCTGGGAACCTTCGCGGCGATGCTCATCGCTTATCCGCTGGCCTATCAGCTTGCCGTGCGGACCGCCCCGAAATGGAAGCTGATCCTGCTTGTGCTGGTCATTGTGCCGTTCTGGACCAGTATCCTGATCCGCAGCTACGCATGGATCTACATCCTCGGCGGGCAGGGGATTCCAAGGCTTCTGGAGGTTTTCGGGGTGGACGGCGTGCGCCTGATCTACACGCCTTTCGCCGTGCTTGTCGGGATCGTCTACGGTTACCTGCCGCTCATGGTATTCCCGATCTACGTGAGCCTCGACCGGCTGGACAAGCGCCTGCTCGAGGCCTCGGCCGACCTGGGCGGGCGGCCGCTGACCACGTTCTTTCGCGTCACGCTACCCATGTCCATCCCGGGGATCGCCACGGGCTGCATGTTGGTCTTCATCCTGCTGATGGGCGAATTCCTGATTCCGGCACTGCTGGGCGGGGGCAAGGTGTTCTTCGTCGGCAACGCGCTGGTTGACCTGTTCCTGCAATCGCGAAACTGGGCCTACGGGTCGGCCGTGGCGGTGACGCTGATCGTGGTCATGCTGCTTACGGTTACCCTTTACATGCGCCTCATCGCACGGCTGGGCACCCAGCGCGACGATGACGTCGCCCTGATGTAAGGATTGTCGCCCATGCGCCTCTACGCCGCCTCCGTTTACCTGTTCCTCTACACGCCCATCGCGATCATCGCGCTGTTCAGTTTCAATGCCGGGCGGCATGCGAGCCAGCTGCAGGGCTTTTCGGTTCAGTGGTACGGGCGGGCGCTGGACAACCCGTTCGTCATGGATGCTCTGGAAACCAGCCTGACGGTGGCTCTTGTCTCGGCCGCGCTGGCAAGCGTCATCGGCACAATGGCCGCCGTTGGGCTGCAATCCATGCGCGGGCCGGTCCGGGCGCTATTCGACGCGATCATCTACATCGCGATCATGATTCCGGGCATCGTGATAGGCATCGCCACGCTGATCGCGCTGGTCACCGTCTTCGACGCGGTCAATCCGTGGATCGCGTCGCTCTGGCCCGATGCCGAGGACGCCCCGCAACTTTCGATGGGTCTGGTATCTCTCATCGGCGCGCATACCATGTTCACCATGGCGCTGGTCGTGGTCATTGTCCGTGCGCGGCTGGCCAGCATCGAAACGGCGCTGATGGAGGCGTCGGCCGATCTCTATGCCCCGCCTGGTGTAACCTTCCGCCGTGTCACTCTGCCGCTGATCGCGCCGGCGATCTTTGCAGGCTTCCTTCTCGCGTTCACCTTCAGTTTCGACGACTTCATCATCGCGTTTTTCGTCGCTGGGTCGGAGACAACGCTGCCCATCTACATCTTCTCGTCGATCCGGCGCGGCGTGACCCCGGAAATCAACGCGATCGGCACAATGGTGATGGCTGCCTCGCTCATGTTGCTAATCATCGCGCAACTGATCCTTCGCCGCGGCGGGCGGAAATAGCCATAAGGGAACAGGAGAGGGCTCGCATGCAGCTTCAGGACAGGATTGCGTTCGTCACCGGCGCGGGATCGGGAATCGGCGCCGCGGGTGCGCGCAAGATGGCGCAGGAGGGCGCGCATGTGGTCGTCACCGACCGGGACGGCGATGCAGCCGCATCGGTCGCGGCCTCCTTCGCGGAAGAGGGCCTGCGCACCGAGGCCATGACGCTGGACGTCACCGACGACCGCGCCTTGGCCGCCGCAATCGACACGGCCGCGTCGAAGCACGGCCGACTGGATATCCTGCATTCTCACGCGGGCATCCAGATAGAGGGCAAGCTCGAGCAGGTCGCCGTGGCGGATTTGGACGCCTCCTGGCGGGTGAACGTGCGCGCGCATTTCGTGGCCGCGCAAGCCGCCGTGCCGCACATGCGGCGACAGGGCGGAGGCAGCATCATCATCACCTCGTCGAATTCCGGCGTTCAATACGACCGCGAAATGATCGCCTACGCCACCACGAAACATGCGGTCCTTGCAATGACGCGCCAGATGGCAGTGGATTATGCGCGCGAGAACATCCGTTTCAACGCGCTTTGCCCGGGCTTCATCGACACGCCTTTCAACCGCGGGTTCGAGATCCAGATGGGCGGGCGGGACAAGCTGGAGGCCTATATCGCCGGCGAAATCCCCATGGGGCGCTGGGGCACGGTTGAAGAGATCGCCGATGGCATCGCCTATCTCGCGTCCGACCGGTCTTCTTTCATGACCGGGCAGGCGCTGGTAATCGACGGCGGGGAATGCATCTGAGCATCCGGAAAGGGGAAAGAAGCCATGCCTGAATTGCCCGAAAAGGCCCGCGTGGTCATCATTGGCGGCGGCGTGATCGGCTGTTCGGTCGCCTACCACCTGGCAAAGCTCGGCTGGCGCGACATCCTGCTGTTGGAGCGCAAACGGCTCACCTCCGGAACCACTTGGCATGCCGCAGGGCTGATCGGACAGCTTCGATCGTCAAAAAACATGACGCGGCTGGCGAAATATTCCGCCGATCTCTATACCTCTCTCGAGGATGAAACCGGCGTTGCGACTGGCTTTCGCCAATGCGGGTCGATCAGCGCCGCGCTGACGCAAGAGCGACTGGAAGAGCTGTTTCGAACGGCCGCCATGGCGCGCGCCTTCGGCGTCGAGGCAGAAGAACTGTCAGCCGACGAGGTCAAGGATCGCTATCCGCACCTGAATGTGGATGGCGTGACCGGCGGCGTCTGGCTTCCTGCGGACGGCCAGGCGGATCCGGCGAATATCGCCTATGCGATGGCCAAGGGTGCAAGGCAAAAGGGCGCCATCATCCGGGAAGGGGTAAAAGTCACCGGAGTCCGACGCGACGGTGCCCGCGTTTCCGGCGTGGACTGGACGGACGAGAGCGGCCACTCCGGTCACATCGCCTGCGACGCGGTCGTCAACGCTGCGGGCATGTGGGCGCGCGAGGTCGGCCGCATGGCCGGCGTCAACGTACCATTGCACGCCTGCGAGCATTTCTACATCGTCACCGAGGCCATCGAGGGGCTCGGCACCCTGCCCGTTCTGCGGGTGCCGGACGAATGTGCCTACTACAAGGAAGACGCCGGAAAGATGGTGCTGGGGGCGTTTGAACCGACCGCCAAACCGTGGGGAATGGACGGTATTCCCGACGATTTCGAGTTCGACCAGCTTCCCGAGGATTTCGACCATTTCGAGCCGATCCTCGAACGGGCCTGCCACCGGATGCCCATGCTGGCCGTGACCGGCGTGCACACGTTCTTCAACGGCCCCGAAAGCTTTACGCCGGACGACGCGTATCACCTCGGCCTTGCGCCGGGGTCGGAAAACCTGTGGGTCGCGGCGGGCTTCAACTCGGTCGGCATCCAATCCGCCGGCGGTGCCGGCATGGCGCTGGCGCAATGGATGGAGGACGGCGAGAAACCCTTCGATCTGGGCGACGTCGACATCGCGCGGATGCAGCCCTTCCAGGGCAACCGCCACTATCTGTTCGAGCGGTCGAAGGAAACTCTGGGCCTGCTCTACGCCGATCACTTCCCCTATCGGCAGAAGGAAACCGCGCGCGGCGTGCGCCGCTCGCCCCTCCACGCGCAATTGCTTGAGCACGGCGCCGTCATGGGCGAAGTCGCCGGCTGGGAGCGCGCCAACTGGTTCGCGACACCCGATCAGGAGCGCGAATACCGATACAGCTGGGGACGTCAGAACTGGTTCGGCAACGCCCGCGCCGAGCACATGGCGATCCGCGAGGGCGTGGGCATGTACGACATGTCCTCCTTCGGAAAACTGCGCGTCGAGGGGCCGGACGCCGAGGCGTTCCTGAACCGCCTCTGCGGCGCGCGCATGGACGTGCCCGCCGGCAAGATCGTTTACACGCAGTTTCTCAACCCGCGCGGGGGGATCGAGGCCGACGTGACCGTCGCCCGCCTGTCCGAAACCGCCTATCTGGTCGTCACGCCGGCGGCCACGCGGCTGGCCGACCAGACATGGCTGGAACGCCATCGGGCCGATGCCCGGGTCGTCATAACCGACATGACCGCGTCCGAGGCCGTGCTTGCCGTCATGGGGCCCAAGGCGCGCCACCTGATGCAGAAGGTGAGCCCGAACGATTTCGGCAATGACAACCATCCGTTCGGCACCTGGGCCGAGATCGAAATCGGCATGGGTCTGGCCCGGGCGCACCGCGTCAGCTATGTCGGCGAGCTTGGCTGGGAGATTTACGTCTCCTCCGACATGGCCGCCCATGTTTTCGAGACCCTCTGGCAAGAAGGGCAGAACGTGGGTCTCACGCTGTGCGGCATGCACGTGATGGACAGTTGCCGGATCGAGAAGGGCTTTCGCCATTTCGGCCACGACATCACCTGCGAGGACCACGTCATCGACGCCGGACTTGGCTTCGCCGTGAAGACCGACAAGCCCGACTTCATCGGACGTGACGCGGTGCTGCGGCGCAAGGAAAGCGGCCCGTCCCGCCGGATGATGCAGTTCCTGCTGCACGACGCCGGGCCGCTTCTTTATCACAACGAACCGATCCTGCGCGACGGCAAGATCGTGGGGCATCTGTCTTCCGGCAACTACGGCCACAATCTCGGCGCAGCCGTCGGCATGGGTTACGTGCCCTGCGAGGGCGAAACCGCCGACGGCCTGCTGGGCTCGCGCTTCGAGATCGACGTGATGGGGACCCGCATCGCCGCGACTGCGACTCTCAAGCCGCTCTATGACCCGAAATCTGAACGCATGAAAGCCTGAGCGGGACACGTTTGGGAGGATAGCAGTCAGGTTGTGTAAAGCCTTGAGCAAGGAACCGTGCGTGGAAATGTGGCTCGTAACCAGATGCCCCCGAACGCATAGGTAAAGCGCAAGTTTCCGATTCAAAAGATCTTATGGTGCCCCCAGTAGGACTTGAACCTGAAAAACATTTTTTACATCTGCAAACAATGGCTTAGCAGTACGTCTTGTTGATCTATCCGGTTCGTAGGACTGGCGCCTTGTTGAAATCGATAAAAATGCTCTTTTCCAGTGACCTGCGAGCCTGTTGTCCGTCCACCTTCGGCATTCTGGGCAATTCGGAACATGATCCCCTTCGCAGCAAATAAAATAAGGGATATTAACCTGTTCCGGATGGTGTGCCGACCCAATCTGCCGGAACAGGCTGCATATGCCGTCGACCCGACCCACATGTGTCCTAACCAACTAATTTATATGTATAAAATATATATAGTCAGGGTGATATCGGAGCGCCGTTCCGATCGTTGTGTCGGATGGCTGATTTTTGTTCCGACCCAGGT
>JBAVQZ010000502.1:0-2703 GCA_049694515.1 Paracoccaceae bacterium
TGACGATGGTCGTCACCTGCAACAGCGACACCGGCCGCGCGCTGGCCGAAGGCTGGGCGCTGGACCGGGTCAGCGTGCGATTGGCGCCGCTGGACTACCGCTTTGCCGTGCGCCGCTTCATCGGCGGATGGCAGCCCGAGGCGCTGATCCTGATCGAGAACGAGATCTGGCCGAACCGGATGCTTGCGATGCAGTCTCTGTCGCGTCCGGTGATCGTGCTTTCGGGCCGCATGTCGGCGAAAAGCGCCCGGATCTGGAAAAAGCTGCCAGGTCTGGCGCAGCGGGTGATGGACAGTGTCGCGTATCTGTCGGCGCAAGATGCGGCCTCGCAGGACCGGTTCGTCGCGCTCGGCCTGCCCGAGGAACATCTGGGGCCGGTGCTGAACCTCAAGACACAGGATGCGCCGGGCGGCTTCGACGCGGCCGAGAAGCACCGGATGGAATCGTATTTCAAGCGGGACAGCACCGTCCTCGCCGCCTCCACGCACGCGGGGGAAGAGGCGGTGATCCTGCGCGGCTTCGCCAAGGCGCTGAAGGAACGGCCCGGCTTGCGGCTGATCATCGCGCCGCGCCACCCGCACCGCCGGGGCGAGGTGGCGGCACTGATCGAAAAGCAGGGGCTGCCGCATGCCACCCGTTCGACCGGCGGTGTGCCGCACGACGGCACGCCGGTTTTTCTGGCCGACACGATGGGCGAGATGCCGCTGTGGTACGAGCTGGCCGCGATCACCTTCATCGGTGGCTCGCTGGTGCCGCGCGGCGGGCATACCCCGTTCGAGCCGGCCGCACATCGCAGCGCCCTGCTGCACGGGCCGCATCTGGAGAATTTCGCCGAGGTCTATGCCGCGCTGGAACGCGCTGGCGCCTCGTTCCGGGTGGAAAGCGCCGATGAGCTGGGCAATGCGTTGTTGTCGCTGGATGCCGGAACCCGGGTCCGGATGACCGATCTGGCGGCCGAGGTCGTGGCCGAGATGCAGGAAAGCGCGGGGCTCAACCAGATCCTCGACCGGTTGGCCGATCTGACCGGCGATGCCAACCTGCGCGGACGCTGAGGAAAGAGAGGCATGATGGGCGCACCGATGTTCACCCGCGACGATCTGGAGGCGGCGACCCGCCTTGTTCACACTCAGATGCCGCCCACCCCGCAATACGCCTGGCCCCTGCTTGCCGAGGCGCTGGACGCCGAGGTCTGGGTCAAACACGAGAACCACACCCCTACTGGCGCCTTCAAGGTCCGCGGCGCAATCACGTTCATCGACTGGCTGCGGCGCGCACATCCCGATATGGGCGGCATCGTCACCGCCACGCGGGGCAATCACGGGCAGGGGCAGGCGCGCGCGGCCCGGGCCGCCGGCCTGACCGCCAGGATATACGTTCCGCAGGGAAACTCGGTGGAAAAGAACGCGGCGATGCGCGCCTTCGGGGCCGAGCTGATCGAGTTCGGCGCCGATTTCGACACCGCCCGCGAAGAGGCGATGCGCGTGGCCGAGGCAGAAAATCTGTTCCCTGTGCCACCCTTCCACACCGAACTGGTGCGCGGCGTGGCAAGCTATGCGTTCGAGTTCTTCTCGGCGCAGCCCGACCTTGACGCCGTCTATGTGCCGATCGGCTGCGGCTCGGGCATCTGCGGGGTGATCACTGCGCGCGACGCGCTCGGGCTGAAAACCAAGGTCGTGGGCGTGGTCAGCGAGGCCGCGCAGACCGCGAAACTCTCGGTCGAGGCCGGGCATCTGGTGCCCACCGACAGCGCGAACACCTTTGCCGACGGCATGGCCGTGCGCGTCCCCGTGCAGGAGGCGTTCGACATCTACTCGAAAGGCGCCGAGCGCATCGTCGCGGTGTCGGACGCCGAGGTGGCCGAGGCGATCCGCCTCTATTTCCGCGCCACGCACAACCTGGCCGAGGGGGCCGGCGCCGCGCCGCTTGCCGCGCTGATGCAGGAACGCGACAGGATGCGGGGCAAGCGCGTCGGTGTCATCCTGTGCGGCGGCAATATCGACAGCGACTGGTTCGTGAAGGTGATGCAGGGCGGCGTGCCGCGGGTCTGATGGCCACGGCCTTCACCCCAGCGGATAGCGCGCCAGTTCCTCATATGACGCGCCCCGCCCGCCCAGATGCGAGCTGTAGAGCCGGAAATCCTCCACCGCGAAGGGCGCGAGCGCAAAACCGATGCGTGCCGCGACGAAGCGTTCCAGGCGCGGCAGGTCCAGACGGGCCGGGTTGAGCCGCGCCAGCGTGACATGCGGCACGAAGCGCCGCGCGTCGATTGCAAGCCCGACACCGCGCGCCGCCGTCTCGACCTTGGCCTGCAGGTGGCGCAGCGCCGGGCTCTCGGCCACCCCGACATGGACATTTCGCGGCTTCGCCCCGCCGAACATGCCAAGGCCTGAGAGCGCCATCTCGAACGCGGGCGCGTTGATGCGGTTGAGGGCGTCGTGCACCTCCTCCAGTTCCGGTTCGGCCACCTCACCCAGAAAGCACAGCGTCAGGTGCAGATTTTCCGGCGCAACCGCGCGGCGCACCGGCAGGCCCTGCTGCAGCAGCATCAGTTCGAACCGATGCGCGTCGGGAAGCGAAAGGCCGACGAAGGCGCGGATCATGGCGCGGCCCTTCGGCCCAACTCCGCGAGACGGTCTCGGATCTCGGGGCGCACCGGCCCGTTGCGCGGCGCGTCGCGCAGGGTTGTCGCCCAGTGATCTGGAA
>JBAVQZ010000503.1:0-4637 GCA_049694515.1 Paracoccaceae bacterium
GCGCTATCCGCTGCTGGCCAAGCCCTTCGCCGAAGAGGCTCTGGCAGGGCTGCTGAACGCGGAGCGCGCCGCATGAGCGCGCCGATGATCGCGATCCTGGACGATGAGCCGCAGATCCGCCACATGCTGTCCGAGGCGCTGGGTGAAGCCGGGTTCCGCACCGCCGCCTTCGCCCGCGCGACCGAGTTCGAGGCCGCCCTGTCCCGCACCGCGCCCGATGTCTGCCTTGTCGATCTGGGCTTGCCCGACCGCGACGGGCTGGCGCTGGTTCATCGCCTGGCGCTGGAATCAGGGGCGGCAATCATCATCATCTCGGGCCGCGCGCAGGTGCAGGACCGCGTCACCGGGCTGGAACTGGGGGCGGACGACTATATCATCAAGCCGTTCGACCCGGCCGAGGTCGTCGCGCGCGTGCGCGCCCGCCTTCGGAAAGGGCGCGAAACGTCCGCCGCCGCGCAGACCGCCCGTTTCGAGGGTTGGACCGCGCATTTCGATCGTTACGTGCTGGAGGCCCCGGATGGGCGCGAGGTGCCCTTCAGCCATGCCGAGGGCGAGGTGCTGCGGCTGTTCCTGGAAAGCCCGAAACGGCTGATCTCCCGCGCACAGATGCAGGAAACCCTGGGCGGCGCGGCGGGCGAGAGCTTCGACCGGGCGATGGATGTACGGATCTCACGGCTGCGCACGAAGCTTGACGAGGATCCGCGGAACCCGCGCCTGATCAAGACGATCTACGGCGCGGGCTATATCTTTCTGGGCGATGTCAGCTGGTCCTGACCCGCACCGACGGCATCACTTGGGCGCCTTCACCGTACGCAGGTAGGGGAAGATTTCCTTCACCTCGCCGAATTTCGCCTTCGCGTCCTCCGTGGAAACCGAGGTCGCCACGATCACGTCCTCGCCCGGTTTCCAGTCGGCAGGCGTTGCGATCGGGTTCTTCGCGCCGGCCTGAACAGCGTCCAGCGCGCGCAGGATCTCGTCGAAGTTCCGGCCCACGGTCATCGGGTAGATCAGCATCAGCTTGATCTTCTTGTCGGGGCCGATGATGAAGGTGGTCCGCACGGTCGCGGAGTCCGCCGGCGTGCGCCCGTCAGGCAGGTAGGCCTCAGCCGGAAGCATGTCGTAAAGCTTCGCGACCTTAAGCTCGCTGTCGTCGATGATCGGAAAGCCCACATCCGCGCCCGAGAATTTCTCGATGTCGGCGGTCCATTTCTTGTGATCCGCGACGTCGTCCACCGACACGCCGATCACCTTGGTCCCGCGCTTGGCGAATTCACCGGAAAGCCGTGCCACCGCGCCGAATTCGGTGGTGCAGACGGGGGTAAAATCCTTGGGGTGGGAAAACAGGATCGCATAGCCGTCGCCGATCCAGTCGTGGAAATCAATCTTGCCCTGCGTGGTGTCGGCGGAAAAGTTCGGGGCGGTATCGTTTATGCGAAGTGCCATGTGATCTTCCTTCTCGGTTTTCAGATGCGCGTCTCCCCTATCAGATAAGGGACTGGCGCGCGGGGTGCATCCCCCCGTCGGCGCCAATTTATGCCCCACGACATCATGTCGCGCAATGCGGCCACCCCCTCAGAACGGGCACTTGGCCGAAAAGGTCATGCCCTTGCCGCCATCGGGGTGGCGCAGACGCAGGCTCTCGGCGTGCAGCATCAGCCGGGGCGCCGACCGTGCCTGCCCCTCGGCATAAAACGGATCGCCCAGGATCGGATGGCCCAGCGCCATCATGTGAACCCGCAGCTGGTGGCTGCGCCCCGTCCGGGGATAGAGGCGCACGCGGGTGGCCGCATGCTCGTGCCGGGCGACGCGCCAGTCGGTGACCGCCGCCCGACCGTTTTCGTGATCGACCTTCTGGCGCGGGCGGTTCGGCCAGTCGGCGGCGATCGGAAGGTCCACGGTGCCGGTCTTTGGCTCCAGCCGGCCCGAGACTCGCGCGACATAGGTCTTCTTCATGCGCCGTTTCTCGAATTGCAGACCCAGGTGGCGCTGCGCGGATGGCGTCAGCGCGAACACCATGACGCCCGATGTGTCGCGGTCCAGCCGGTGCACCAGAAGCGCCTCGGGAAAGGCCTCCTGTATGCGCGTGAGCAGGCAATCGGCCAGGTGCGCGCCCTTGCCCGGCACCGACAGCAGGCCCGCTGGCTTGTTGGCGATCAGCAGCTCATGATCGTGATGCACGATGTCCAGCGGAACATCGGGGGGTGTGTAGGTGTCGCTCATGGGCGGATGTCTAATCCAGCCGGCAGCGCACCGCCAGCCCCGCATGGGCCGCGGCGGACACCCGGCGCGGATCGAGAATGTTGTCTAACCTTCCGTCAGCAAGCGATCAAAAGCGCCCTCCAGATAGGGTTCGAATTTACGCCATTGACTGGAGCTGCCCCTGTAAACTTCGCGTCGCACCTGTTGCTGCGACGCTGTGGAAACGCTTCTCTTGTTCTTCTGAGGCGCCAGACATGCATCCTCCCACTTCAATCCAGCAAAAGCGATCAGCTTTCTGGTTTCGTCTTCCTGGTTGTTCGCAAGTCGTTCGTAATCCAACTCATAGATCCGATCAGAATAATCCTTTCCCCAGAACTCCATCAGATCTTTGTACAGACCATAGAAATCGACGACATCCGTGAGATCATTGGAATAACCCAAGCCGGAATCCCTGAAATATTGCCTGAAATTCGACCAGCAAGTCGCTGCCGGATCACGCCTGACATGTATTATTCTTGCTTCAGGAATGGCCGTTGCAAGCAGGCCAAGCACCCTGAAATTATGAGGCATCTTGTCTGTTACGAAAGCTTTTCCATTCGAGAGGCGGCTCACCGCTCCGAGATATTCGTCTCGGAAACGGGTCAATGCGTCGTCATTGATCTGCCGTTTTCCAGTGAGCAAATCCCGCCCCAGGCTCCAGGCAAACGTCAATTCCCCAGCGCCTTCAACTTGCGAATGACACGATATGATCTGTTCGGTGAGTGTCGTACCCGAACGAGGCATTCCCAGAATGAAGATCGGAATGGGGCCGGGGCTTCCTGAATTTCTGTTCGGTGCGTGGAACGGTAGTTGTCTTGCATTGCTCTTGATTGATGCAAACAACTTTCGATCCTGGTCGATATTATATCCGAGCAGTTTTTTTCGCAGCGCGTTTCCTTCCTTCAAGAAGGAAAATGAGGTCTGGATTTCTCCAATGTCTTCATATGCTTTCGCAATTCCAAAACAAAGTTGGCAACGGGAATCAGGCCCCGTGTTCTTATCTGCGTGCAGTTGCAGCATAGAATCGAGCTGAGAATCGTCTGCGGAGTATTTCTTGGATGCGCTCAGATTGAGGTGCGCTTCAGCGTAGTCTGGTTTTATCTCCAACGCCCGAGTGTAGCTTGCGGAGGCCTGTTCGAACTTGCCCTCGTCCTTGAGAGCAACGCCGAGGTTGTTGAGCGCGCTGGCGTAGTCGGGCTTGATCTTGAGCGCCCGCTTGTAGCGTGCGACGGCTTCGTCAAGCTTGCCCTGGTCCTTGAGCGCAGTGCCCATGTTGTTGTGCGCTTCAGCGTAGTCAGGATTGATCTGCAGCGCCCGTGTGTAGCTTGCAACGGCCTCGCCAAGCCTGCCCTGGTCTTTGAGAGCATTGCCCATGTTGTTGTGCGCTTCAGCATAGTCGGGCTTGATCTTGAGCGCCCGCTTGAAGCTTGCGACGGCCGCCTCGAGCTTGCCCTGGTCTCTCAGAACATTGCCAAGATTGTTGTGCGCGCCTGTGTAGTCAGGCTTGATCTTGAGCGCCCGCTTGTAGCTTGCGACGGCTGCGTCGAGCTTGCCCTGGGCACTGAGGGCGTTGCCGAGATTGTTGTGCGCTTCGGTGTAGTCAGGTTTGATCTGCAGCGCCCGCTTGAAGCTTGCGACGGCCGCGTCGAGCTTGCCCTGATCTTTCAGAACATTTCCGAGGTTGTTGTGCGCGTCCGATGCGTTGGGGGTAAGTTTGCAAGCCGCTTGGAATGCCTTCTCGGCCTTTGCGGATTGCCCCGTCCGTGCAGATGCGACGCCCAGGATATTCCAGAGTGTGGATGAGGATGGAAATTCGGCAACGAGTTTACCGGCCTGGCGAACGACAAGATTGACCTGCCCTTGGTTCAAGAGCGATACGAGCTGATTGATTTCATCCTTCGGAAGAGCCGGGCTTCGCTGCGCGCCCCCCCGGCCACCGCCCAGCGCAGCCAACCCCTGCTGTGCCTGGTTGTTGTGCGGAAAAGATTCCAACACTGTCTCATAGATCTTGCGAGCCCCGTCAGCATTACCGTCACGTTCATATGTCTTCGCCCGCCGGAGCGCCTGATCAACGGATAGCTTCGCCATGAGTCACTGATCTCGCCTGTTTTATCGAAACTTTATCCACGCGCAGTGACGATACGCGTGCCCAGCGCGGGTTTCGGCGCAAACCGATAGTCCCACCGATTGCCAAGCTGATTCAAGGTGGAATCTATCCTTCCCTCTCGGAAAATGGCCAATATTCCGGTCCCGGAGGGGTATTCCGGCGACGACGTTCCGAAGTTCCGGCGACAGATCCGGCTGGGGCCAACTCTTCCCGCGAATTCAAGCAGCCCGGAGCTGCCCGCGGGATCTGAAAAACTTCCTGAATGCCGATGCTTGATCTCAGGAGACCCCAC
>JBAVQZ010000504.1:0-1505 GCA_049694515.1 Paracoccaceae bacterium
GTGAAGATCGACCTGATCCGGACACGGGCCGAGGCGATCACCGGGCGCATCTCGATCCTGCTGGACAACGGGCTGCTGGGGCTTGGCCTGGTGCTGCTTCTGCTGTTCCTGTTTCTCAACGCGCGCACGGCCTTCTGGGTGGCTGCGGGCATTCCGGTGGCGATGCTGACCACCATCGCGCTGATGTATGCCGCCGGGCTGACGCTGAACATGATCTCGCTTTTTGCGCTGATCATCACCACCGGCATCATCGTGGACGACGCCATCGTGGTGGGGGAACATGCCGATTTCCGCGCGCGGCGGCTGGGCGAGGGGCCGGTCGAGGCCGCCGAGAACGCCGCGCGGCGGATGGCGGCGCCGGTGTTTTCCTCGACGATCACGACGGTCATCGCCTTTTTCGCGCTGGTGGCGGTCGGCGGGCGGTTCGGCGATCTGATCTCGGACATTCCGTTCACGGTGATCGTGGTGCTTCTGGCGTCGCTGGTGGAATGTTTTCTGATCCTGCCGAACCACATGTCGCACGCGCTGGCGCATGCGAGCAGGCTGCACTGGTACGACATGCCCTCGCGCGTTTTCAACCGCGGCTTCGCATGGGTCCGGCGCACCCTGTTCAGGCCGCTGATGGCGGGCGTCGTGCGCGCGCGCTATCCGGTGCTGGCGCTGGCGCTGTTCGCGCTGGCCTCACAGGTGGCGCTGTTCCTGCGCGGCGACGTGCAGTGGAGCTTTTTCAACTCGCCCGAACGCGGCTCTATCTCGGCCAATTTCGCGATGCTGCCGGGCGCGACGCGCGCCGACACCATGGCGATGATGCACGAGATGCAGCGCGCCACGAACGCGGTCGCGGCACGGTATGAGAAGGACACCGGCGTCAACCCGCTGGACTTCGTGATGGGTCAGATCGGCGGCAATACCGGGCGCGGCCTGTCGGGTGTCGAAAACAAGGACCCCGATCTGCTGGGCGCCGTGGCGATCGAGCTGATCGACGCCGACCTGCGGCCCTATTCGTCGTTCCAGGTGCTGGGCGACCTGCAAAAGGAGGTCAGGCAACTGCCGCAGGTCGAGACGCTCAGCTTCCGCGGCTGGCGCTCGGGGCCGGGGGGCGATGCGCTGGACGTGCAGTTCTACGGCGCCGATGCGGGCACGCTGAAGGCGGCCGCCGAGGCGCTGAAGGCGCAGGTCGGCCAGTTCCCCGAGGTCTCGGCGGTCGAGGACAGCCTGGCCTATGACAAGCCGGAGCTGGTGCTGGACCTGACGCCGCAGGGCCGGGCGCTGGGCTTCACCATCGACGGGCTGGGTCGGGTTCTGCGCGACCGGCTGAACGGGATCGAGGCGGCGACCTATCCCGACGGGCCACGCTCCGCCGCGATCCGGGTGGAACTGCCGGAAAGCGAATTGACCGCCGATTTCCTGGACCGCACGCTGCTTCGCGCCGCGGGCGGGCAATACCTGCCGCTGGCCGACATCGTGACCGTGGACCGGCAGAACGGCTTTTCCACCGTGCGGCG
>JBAVQZ010000505.1:0-3202 GCA_049694515.1 Paracoccaceae bacterium
TCGGGCGTGGCGGGGGCGCTTTCCGCAGGGGCATTTTGCTGGTTGCCCATCCGATCCAGCACGGATGTATCGGCCGATTTCTGCGCCGCGATGATCGTCAGCACGATCGAGGTGCCGATGAATGCGATCGCCAGAATCCATGTCAGCTTGCCCAGCGCCGTCGCGGCCTGGCGTCCGCTCATCACGCCGCCGCCGCCACCGCCGCCCATGCCAAGCCCGCCGCCTTCGGAACGTTGCAGCAGAACGATGCCGATCAGGCCGAGCGCGAGGAACAGGTGGATGATGAGGATGACGTTTTCCATGGGTGCGCGTATCCGGGCTTTTCTCTGACGGGTCTATCTAGGCGGATGCGCGGCCGGTCGCAACCCCCTGCATTCGCGCCGCCCGGCGCGAATTTCCGGTTTCCGCTGGTTGCGCCGGGCGTTATACGGGCGCGGGTAAACCTACAGCCGCAAGGAACAACTATGGCCAATGTCGTCGTCGTCGGCGCCCAGTGGGGTGACGAAGGGAAAGGCAAGATCGTTGACTGGCTCTCGGAACGCGCCGACGTGATCGCGCGCTTCCAGGGCGGACACAACGCGGGCCACACGCTGGTGATCGACGGCGAGGTCTTCAAACTGCACGCGCTGCCCTCCGGCGTGGTGCGCGGCGGCAAGCTCAGCGTGATCGGCAACGGCGTGGTGCTGGACCCGTGGCACCTGGCTGACGAGATCGAGACGATCCGGTCCCAAGGCGTGACGATTTCCCCCGAGACACTGATGATCGCCGAGAACACGCCGCTGATCCTGCCCTTTCACGGCGAGTTGGACCGCGCCCGCGAAAGCCAGAACTCGGTGGCCAAGATCGGCACCACCGGGCGCGGCATCGGCCCGTGCTACGAGGACAAGGTCGGTCGCCGGGTGATCCGGGTGGCGGACCTTGCCGACGACGCCACACTGCAACTGCGGGTCGATCGGGCGCTTATCCACCACAACGCGCTGCGCGCCGGGCTGGGGCTGGAACCGATCGACCGCGAATCCCTGTTGGCGAAGCTGCGCGAGATCGCGCCCGAGATCCTGCAATATGCAGCACCCGTGTGGAAGGTGATGAACGAGAAGCGCAAGGCGGGCAAGCGCATCCTGTTCGAAGGGGCGCAGGGCGCGCTGCTGGACATCGATTTCGGCACCTATCCCTATGTCACCTCGTCCAACGTGATCGCGGGACAGGCGGCCACCGGCACCGGCATCGGGCCGGGCTCGATCGACTTCGTGCTGGGCATCGTCAAGGCCTACACCACCCGCGTGGGCGAGGGGCCGTTCCCGACGGAGCTGGACGATGACGACGGACAGCGCCTGGGCGAGCGGGGCCATGAATTCGGCACCACCACCGGGCGCAAGCGCCGCTGCGGCTGGTTCGACGCCTGCCTGGTACGCCAGACCTGCGCCACGAGCGGGATCAACGGCATCGCGCTGACCAAGCTCGATGTGCTTGACGGGTTCGAAACGCTGAAGATCTGCGTGGGCTACGATCTCGATGGGAAACGGCTGGACTACCTGCCCACCGCAGCCGACCAGCAGGAACGCTGCGTGCCGATATACGAAGAGATGCCGGGCTGGTCGGAATCAACCGAGGGGGCGCGCAGCTGGGCCGATCTGCCGGCCAATGCGATCAAGTATGTGCGCCGGGTCGAGGAACTGATCGAATGCCCGGTGGCGCTTCTGTCCACCTCGCCCGAGCGCGAGGACACGATCCTCGTCACCGACCCGTTCGCCGACTGATGGCGCTGTCCTACAAAGCCCGCCGCCGCTGGTCGCTGGTGATCCTGCTGGTCGGCCTGCCGCTCTATATCGTGCTGGCAGTCACGCTGGTGGACCTGTTCGACCGCCCGCCCTTCCTTGTGGAGCTGGTGATCTATGTCGGGCTGGGGTTCCTCTGGGCGCTGCCCTTCCGCTTCGTGTTCCGCGGCGTGGGCCAAGCCGATCCTGACGCGGAAAGCGAAAAGGCGGAAGACCCCTGAGGGTCTTCCGCCCGCACTCGTCAACCAAGATCTACGGCTGTTTTCCGTGGATCACTCAGTCACGCGAGTCGGACATAAAGCGAGAGTCCTTCGAAATGGTAAACTCGCCCCGCTTGATCCGCTCGAACGGGCCGTCGCGCAACAACCGGCCGAAAGCGCGCAGGCCGTCCTCGCGGGCGATGCTGTCCTGGCCCATGTGTTCGATGACCAGACCCATCACCTGGGGCCTGCTGAATTTTTCCTTCCCCTCGATCCGGGTGACATAGGCGGCGGCGGCCTCCAGCAGTTCGGGCAGCTCATCGGCGCCCACCTTCTCGGCGAAGCCCGCGAAACCGGTCTCGAGGCGGAAGATGTTGTTGTCGTCATCCTCCTGGGTCGCGCTCTCGTGGCTCTCCTCATCCTCTTCCTGCAGGGCGAGGTTGCCGCTGTGCACCCGGCGCGGGCGCATCGCTCCGGCATCGCCCGCGGCGGGACGGGGGGTGTCGATACGCTGTTCCGAAACCAGCATCAGCGGCGCCATCCGGTCGCCTTGGCCCTCATCCGCGGCGGGGCCGGGGCGCACGACCTCGGCGAGATCCTTGCGATAGGGGTCGCGCTCGGCCTCGTCCTCAGCCTCGCGGTTCTTGCCCGGGCGCAGGCGGCGTTCGGCCACGGTTGCGGCGACGGCGGCCTTGAGGTGGGCGATGGCGGAACGGCGGCGGCGGTTTTCCGGCCCCTCCAGCTTGGTGTTCACCTCGCTCACGAGGCGCGAGACATTGGCCTCGTCCTCGGCCGGGGCGGCGGCCTCAAGCCGGTCGCGGCGCGCGTGGGATGAGGCGCTCTCGACCTCGGCCAGTTCGGCCATCAGGTCGGCTTCCTCCTCGGGCGACAGGCCAGCGTTCTCATCCGTCTCGCGCTCCTCCTCCGAGGCGCGTTCATCGACATCCTCCGCGTCCGCGCTTTCCGGCATGTCTTCGTCGCCGGCGTCCTCCGGGTACAGGTCATCATCGGCCAAGGCCCGCTGATGCTGATCCTCGTACGCGGCTTCGGACTCTTCGGAGAACATGCTCTCTTCGGCAATAGGCTCCTCGTCCTCCTCGGCGGTGTCGGATTGCATGTCGTCCAGGTCGTCGCGCTTGACCTTCAGGACGCGGGCCCGGGCGCGCTCCGCGGCGCTGCGCGCCTCGTCGCTGCCTTGGCGCGGCTCGCGTTCTACCGAGATCGGAC
>JBAVQZ010000506.1:0-2276 GCA_049694515.1 Paracoccaceae bacterium
TGCCCGCGCCGTCCTCCCGCGCCCCGGCGAAGAAGGCCATGGCGCGGGCAAGGCCATGCACGGTGGTTGCGAAATTCGGCGCCGAGCAGCCGTCGATGCCGAAGCCCGGGCTGGCCATGCCGGTCACGTCCTCGAACGCCTCGCGAACGGCCAGCTGCACGGGATGCGACGGGTCGACATATTCCGGCCCGGCACCCAGGTGCCTGGCCAGCGTCAGGAACCCCGAATGCTTACCCGAACAATTGTTGTGATACTGGCAGGGGGTACCATACGCGCGGATCATCGCGTGCTTCGTCTCCCTGTCGCGTGGCACCTCGGGGCCGCAGCGCAGGTCGTCATCACCCAGCCCCAGATCGGCCAGCCAGGCGCGCACCATGTCGGTATGAATCGCCGCGCCCTGATGCGACGCGCAGGCCAAGGCCAGCTGCGCCTCGGACAGGCCCGCGGCCGCCGCCGCGCCGCTTTCGATCAGCGGCAGGGCCTGGATCATCTTGACCGAAGAGCGCGGCAGGATCACCTTGTCGGGATCGCCCCAGGCCTCCACCACCTGCCCGGCCGCATCGCAGATCACCGCATGTCCGCGGTGCAGCGATTCAAGGAACGCGCCGCGCCAGACCTCGACCATCGGAACCGCTTGCGTCATTCGAACCTCCCTCGCCTCACAGCTGCGCGATTTTTCGCCCAGAGGGCTTTCACAAACCGTCGCGTTCACGTTAGTTTGCACATATCGAGTTGAAATTCCCCGCGCCACCCGAAAAGGTCCGTAAAAGGGCCGGTCGTGCGGGCGACAGAGGCAAGGGGCAGCTGGAGGCTGTGGGCAACATGAAATCATGGATAAAGAGCGGACTTCTCGGCGGGATGCTGGCGCTGGCGGCGTTCGGCGCGAAGGCGGATGAATCCACCAACCGGGTCGCGGTCAAAACCGACTGGAACGTGTTCGCCGAACCCCCCGAAGCGCCCACCGAATGCTGGGGCGTGGCGGTGCCCAAGGAAACCGTCAACACCGACGAGAATGGCCGCATCAAGTCGGTGCGCCGCGGCGACATCCTTCTGTTCGTGACGTTCCGGCCGAAGAACGGCGTGGATGGCGTGATCTCGTTCACCGGCGGCTATCCGTTCGACAAGGGCTCTTTCGTCACGATGGAGATCGGCGAGGACAAGTTCGAGCTTGCAACCGATGGCGAATGGGCCTGGCCGGCCAAAGAGGATGATGCGAAGATCCTGACGGCGATGAAGGGCGGCGCGAACGCGGTTCTGACCGCCCGATCAACCCGCGGCACGATCACCAAGGACACGTTCTCGCTTTACGGGTTCACCGCGGCCGTGGAATCGGCGGCGAAATACTGCAACGGCTGATCGCGGTCCCGTCACCGGACCGGCGCGAGGGATGTTTATCTGCGCGCCCGAATCCTGTATGAAGCGCGATCTGGACTGACGGAGACGCGTATCATGACCGCGACGACCCCAATCACGCAGGACGTTCTGACCATCCCGCGCAAGGCGCCGGAGGGCGGCAAGACGAATCTTGTCGGCCTCACCCGCGATCAGATGCGCGCCGCGCTGATCGCCGCCGGAACGCCCGAGCGGCAGGCGAAGATGCGCGTCGGGCAAATCTGGCAGTGGATCTATCACAAGGGCGTGCGCGAATTCGGCGCGATGACGAACCTTTCCAAGGCCTATCGCGCCGAGCTGGAAGCGCAATTCGTGATCGTTCTGCCCGAGGTCGTGTCGCGCAATGTCTCGGCGGACGGCACGCGCAAATACCTGGTGCGGATCGCCGGCGGCCACGAGGTCGAGACGGTCTATATCCCCGAAGAGGGGCGCGGGACGCTGTGCATCTCGTCCCAGGTGGGCTGCACGCTGACCTGTTCCTTCTGCCATACCGGTACGCAGAAACTGGTCCGCAACCTGAGCGCCGCAGAGATCGTTGGCCAGATCATGCTGGCCCGCGACGATCTGGGCGAGTGGCCCGAACCCGGCGAAGCCATGGGCGAGCGCCCGCGGTTGTTGTCCAATGTCGTTCTGATGGGCATGGGCGAGCCGCTCTACAACTTCGAGAACGTGCGCGACGCGATGAAGATCACCATGGACGGCGAGGGGCTTTCGCTCTCGCGGCGGCGCATAACGCTGTCCACCTCGGGCGTCGTCCCGGAGATCGCCCGCACCGCCGAGGAGATCGGCTGCCTGCTGGCGGTGAGTTTCCACGCCACCACCGACGAGGTGCGCGACAAGCTGGTGCCGATCAACCGCAAATGGAACATCGCCGCGCTGCTGGA
>JBAVQZ010000507.1:0-2186 GCA_049694515.1 Paracoccaceae bacterium
GCTTTCATTTGAATCGGTGAAGTCGCGGCTGGACCGCGAGCAGTCGCTGTCGTTCCTGGAATTCAACTACATGATCCTCCAGGCCTATGACTTCCTGGAACTGAACCGCCGCTACGGCTGTCGCTTGCAGATGGGCGGATCGGACCAGTGGGGCAACATCGTCAACGGCATCGACCTGACCCGCCGCGTGCTGGATCACGAGATATTCGGCCTGACCTCGCCGCTGCTGACCACTGCCGACGGGCGCAAGATGGGCAAGAGCGCCGAGGGCGCGGTCTGGCTGAACGCGGACATGCTGAGCCCCTACGAGTTCTGGCAGTTCTGGCGCAACACGATGGACGCCGATGTCGGCCGGTTCCTGAAGCTCTACACCGAACTGCCCTTGGAGGAGTGCGAACGGCTGGGCGCGCTGGAAGGCGCGGAAATCAACGAGGCCAAGATCACGCTCGCGAACGCGGTGACGGCGCTTTGCCATGGCCAAGCAGCGGCCGAGGCAGCCGAGGCCACAGCCCGAGAGGTGTTCGAGAAGGGCGGCACGGGCGAGGATCTTCCCACGCTGACCCTGACGCCCGCCGATGTGGGCGACGGGATCTCGGTGGTGCAGCTGATCACCCGGTCGGGGCTGGCGAAATCCGGCAAGGAGGCCAAGCGCCTGATCGCCGATCACGGCGCCCGGCTGAACGATGCGCCGCTGACCGATGCCGGGCTGATGATCGCCGCGGCGGACCTGGCGCAGCCCATCAAGCTGAGCGCGGGCAAGAAGCGCCACGCGCTGGTGACGCTGGAAGGCTAGGACGCGGGCAGCGGCCGCGCACCGATGGGGTGGACGGACGCTGCCCGGTGCGACGGCCGGGCGGGTGTCTTCACTTCGCCAGCATCCAGATCCCGTCGGGCCAGAAGGCGTGGAAAGCGAAGGCGAACAACACGTCATGCGCCACGTCCCGGCCCTGCCCGTCGCGCACGCGGACAGACCCTACGTCGCGCCCCTCGGCGATGCGCCCGGCGTCCAGCGCCGAGGCCTGCCCGGGCGTCCAGCTGATCTCCAGCCCCGCCTCTCGGATCATCGGCTCTTCCTGCAATCGCGTCAGGGGCCAGGCGCGATTGCCCACGCGTACCACACGCACCAGCGGCGAAATGCCGTGCGGCGGCATTTCGCCGGAATAGAGGAACGGCCGCGCCGCGCTGTCATAGCCGCGATAAGGGTTGCGCCCGTAGTCACGGTTCCAGTCGGGTTCCGCCATCACCAGCCCCTGCGGATTGCGCGCCGTGAATTGCGCCCAGCCTTCCATCCAGCTGGGCAGTTGCTTCAACCGCGTGCCGGTCATATCGCCCACGATCCCCTCGCCCAGCGCCTGCTGCCACCAGCTTTCGGTTTCGCGGTCGAACATGATCATGTCCGAATTCCTCAGCTTCCCCGATACGCCGAAGGTCAAAACGCGCCCGTTCATCCGTCTGTCGAAGGTCAGGCCGGAATTGCACAAAGGGCAGAAGGTGACCGCCACCGGCACGCCGCCGATGCTGTCATTGACGATCTCGTGCCAGGTCAGATAGCGGATCGGATAAGCGCGCGGGTCGGCACCCTCGATCTCGACGGCGATCACCGGCTCTGCCGGTCCGAGGCGGCTTTCCTCGGCGACCGAAATGAACGCGGGATCGGACAGCGCCGGGATGCCGTCGCGCGGCGGCCCGCCCGAGATCACCTCGTCCCAGGTTTCCAGGCTGGTGATCGAGAAATCGGTATTCGGCCACTCGCGCCGCCATTGCGCCGGATCGGCGGCGGCGGCCGAGGCCAGCGCGATCAGCGCGGTGAAAAGGATCGGGGCGAAACGCATGGGGACCCTCCTGCCGGAATGGCCCCCATGATGTCCCGGAATCGCAATGCCGCACAGCCCGTCACACGCGCATGTGACGGGGCGCGAGGGTGGCTTACTCGGACACGGTGACCTTCTGCATCACGTCCGGGTCCTCGACCGCCCCGTTTCGGCCGCCGCCCTTCTTGATGGCATCGACCACATCCATGCCGTCGGTCACCTCGCCCACCACGGTATATTGCCCGTCCAGATGCGGCGCCGGGGCGAACATGATGAAGAATTGCGAATTGGCCGAATCCGGACTCTGCGACCGCGCCATGCCGACCGTGCCGCGTTCGAACGGCGCGTCCGAGAACTCGGCGGGCAGGTCCGGCA
>JBAVQZ010000508.1:0-4982 GCA_049694515.1 Paracoccaceae bacterium
TGACCGTGGTGGTCGCATTGCTGCCGATGCTGTTCGTGTCGGGGCTGATGGGCCCCTACATGAGCCCGATCCCGGCCAACGCCTCGGCGGCGATGATCTTCTCGTTCTTCGTGGCGGTCATCATCACACCCTGGCTGATGCTCAAGGTCGCCCGGTCCGAGGACGTCTCCGGCCACGGGGACGAGGACGTCTATGGCGGGCACAAGCACTTCACCACGATGGGTCGGTTCTATGCCGCTCTGGCCCGGCCCATTCTGTACAGCAAATGGGCATCGGGGCTGTTCCTGCTGGTTGTCGTCGTGCTGTCCTTCGGTTCGCTCGCCGCGCTGTACACCAAGGACGTGACGGTAAAGCTGCTGCCCTTCGACAACAAATCGGAGCTGTCGGTCATGATCGACCTGCCCGAGGGTGCGCCGGTCGAGGAAACCGACGCCGTAGCGCAAGACGCCGCGCGGCTCGCAATGGATCTGCCGGAGGTGATCTCGGCGCAGACCCACGCGGGCACCGCAGCGCCGTTCAACTTCAACGGCCTCGTGCGCCACTATTTCCTGCGCCAGACTCCGGAACTGGGCGAGGTGCAGGTCAACCTGCAACCGAAGGCCGAACGCGAGCGCACCAGTCACGATATCGCGTTGGACCTGCGCCGCCGGCTGGCCGATCTGGACACGCCGCCGGGCAGCAACATCAAGGTGGTGGAACCGCCACCGGGGCCGCCGGTGATTTCCACCCTGCTGGCCGAAATCTACGGCCCCGACGCCGAGACCCGGCGCGAGGTGGCCCGGAGGGTGCGCCAGGCCTTCGACGAGGTGCCCTTCGTCGTCGATGTCGATGACAGCTTCGGGGTGCAGCCCCGTCGTCTGCGTGCCGAGCTGAGCCCCAGCGACCTGGACTTCTTCAACGTCCAGGAATCCGACGCGCTTCAGACTCTGCGCCTGTTGAACGGAGAGACGACCGTGGGCTATTCCCACCGCGGCGAGGGGCGTCAGCCGATTCCGATCGTCATGGCGCGGGACAAGTCGGACCGGGTGATGGACGAACGCGCCCTTTCGACCCCGGTGCCCGCCAACGCCCTGCCCGGTGGGCGCGGCGTGGTGGAGCTTGGCGACGTGGTGAACATCACGCAGGAACGCGCCTCCTTTCCGATCTTCCGGCATAACGGGCGGTATGCGGAAATGGTGACGGGCGAGCTGGCCGGCGATTTCGAGGCGCCGCTCTACGGCATGATCGCGGTGCAGGAGAAGCTCGACCAGATGGACTGGACCGGCCTGCCCAAGCCCGAGATCAGCCTGCACGGCCAACCGCTGAGCGAGGCGAAATCGACCCTTCTGTGGGATGGCGAGTGGGAGGTCACCTGGGTCACCTTCCGCGACATGGGCGCGGCCTTCGGCGTGGCGCTGCTGGGTATCTACATCCTGGTGGTCGCGCAGTTCGGCAGCTTTCGCGTGCCGCTGGTGGTGCTGACGCCGGTGCCGCTGACCTTCCTTGGCATCATGCTGGGTCACTGGATTTTCGGCGCACCGTTCTCGGCCACGTCGATGATCGGCTTCATCGCGCTGGCGGGTATCATCGTCCGCAACTCGATCCTGCTGGTGGACTTCATCCGTCACGCGGACCCCGAGGGCAAGGTGACGGTGGAAACGCTGATCGAGGCCGGCGCCACGCGGTTCAAACCGATCCTGCTGACGGCGATCGCGGCTATGATCGGGGCCGTGGTGATCCTGGCCGATCCGATCTTCCAGGGCCTGGCCATTTCGCTGTTGTTCGGGCTGGCGTCGTCGACCGCGCTGACAGTGCTGGTAATCCCGGCGATCTACCGGATCTTCAAGACCTGAAGCACGGGCGGGCCGTTTCGGCCCGCCCCCTCCGCTTTGCCCGGCTGGGCGTTTTCCACGCGTGACGAGGCTGAGAAAAGCCCCTAGACAGGGTCGAAAGCACCCCACGCATCACGGGAGGAAAAACGCATGAGACTCGAGGGCAGGACGGCGATCGTGACCGGCGGCGGATCCGGATTCGGCGCAGGCATGGCACGCAAATTCGCGGCCGAGGGCGCGCGGGTCATGGTGGCCGACATCAACGCCGACGCGGCCAAGGCCGTGGCCGCGGAGACCGGCGGCATTGCGCAAGCCGTGGACGTTTCGGAAAATGCGTCGGTCAAGGCGATGGCCGAGGCCGCGTTCGAGGCGTTCGGGAAGCTCGACATCCTGGTGAACAATGCCGGAATCACCCATCTGCCGATGCCGATGGAGGAGGTGAGCGAGGAGGAGTTCGACCGCGTCCTAGCCGTCAACGCCAAGTCGGTCTACCTGACCGCGCGCCACATAGTGCCGCACATGAAGGCGAATGGCGCGGGCGCAATTCTCAACATCGCCTCGACCGCGGGGGTCTCGCCCCGGCCGCGGCTCAACTGGTACAACGCCTCAAAGGGCTGGATGATCACCGCAACCAAGGCGATGGCGGTCGAACTGGCGCCTGCGGGCATCCGCGTGAACGCGCTGAACCCGGTGGCCGGTGACACCCCGCTGCTGAAAACCTTCCTCGGCGAGGACACGCCCGAGATGCGTGCGAAATTTCTGGCAACGATCCCGCTGGGCCGGTTTTCCACGCCGGAGGATCTGGGCAACGCGGCCTGTTTCCTGTGCTCCGACGAGGCGTCGATGATCACCGGCGTGGCGATGGAGGTCGATGGCGGGCGCTGCATCTGAGGACGGCCGGGGCGCGGCCCCCGACGTCCGGAGTACTTGAACCGAGGATAAGGCGGAGGCGATCATGCGGCCAGGGCCCAGAAACCTGATTACCGATGTTGTGGGGCTGCGCGTCGGAAATGCTCAGGATCACGCGGTCAAGACCGGCGTCAGCGTCCTGCTGGGTGACGCGCCCTTCACCGCCGGTTTTCACGTGATGGGGGGCGCGCCCGGCACGCGCGAGACTGATCTGCTGGCCCCCGACAAGCTGGTGGCGCAGGTCGATGCGCTGGTGCTTTCGGGCGGGTCGGCCTTCGGCCTGGACGCGGCGTCCGGCGTGGCCGACGCCCTGCGGACCCGCGGGCGCGGTTTCCGGGTGGGAGATCAGCTGGTGCCGATCGTGCCCGGCGCGATCCTGTTCGACCTGCTTAACGGCGGCGACAAGGACTGGGCGCAGAACCCCTACAAGACGCTCGGGGCGAAGGCTCTCTCCGCGGCGGACGATACCTTCGAACTCGGCAGCACGGGTGCAGGAACGGGCGCGACCACGGCCGGGTTGAAGGGCGGGCTCGGCTCGGCCTCGCTGATGTTGGAAAACGGCATCACGGTGGGTGCGCTGGTGGCGGTGAACGCGGTCGGCTCTGTAATCATGGGCGACGGTCCGGAATTCTGGGCCGCGCCTTTCGAGATGGGGGGCGAATTCGGTGGGCTGGGCGTCGGCCGACACGACCCGCATCACGAGCCGCGACCCAAGGCGCAGCAGGGTGAGAACACCACCATCGCCATCGTCGCGACCGACGCGGCGCTGGACAAGGCGCAGGCCACCCGCCTTGCGGTGGCGGCGCATGACGGGATGGCGCGGGCGATCCTGCCCAGCCACACGCCTTTCGACGGCGATCTCGTCTTTTCGGCGGCGACCGGCGTGCGCGCCTTGTCCGACAGCGGGTTCGACGCACTCAGGCTGGGCCATGCGGCGGCCGTCTGTCTTGCGCGGGCGATTGCGCGCGGCGTGTACCACGCCACCCCGGCGCCCGGCGACGCGCGCCCCTGCTGGGCCGAGCGCTTCGGGGTCTAGATCCCATCCAACAGGGCGCGGGTCAGCGGGCTGTCAGGCGTTTCCAGCCCCTCGACGACATCGAAATGGTGACGTTCGGCGGCGACGCGCAATTCCGCCCGGGGCCAGGCCTCGGCCAGCCACGCAGCTTGATCCAGGAACGCGGGACGCTCATGCGCCCCGACCCAGACGCTGACGGGCACCGCGCGGACATCGCGATGCAGGGCGGGGCTTTCGGCGTCGGCAGCCGCAGGCGTCAGGCGGAGATCATCGTTCATTTTCGTGTGCATCAGTGGGCGCAGATCGGCCACGGGCGAGATCGGCACGACGCGGGCCAGCCGAAGGGCGATCTCTTCGGGCAGAGCCACATCGGCGCAGAGCATCCGGGCGACCAGGTGCCCGCCTGCGGAATGGCCCGCAAGGACTATGGGGCCCGCCACCTCGTCTGCCGCCGCCAGAAGGGCGCCGCGAATGTCGGAGGTGATTTCGGAAATGGCGACTTCAGGCGCAAGCCTGTAGGAAGGCATCGCAACCGCCCATCCGCGCGCCACCGGGCCGGCGGCGAGGTGCGACCAGATTTCGCGCCCGAATTTCAGCCAGTAGCCGCCATGCACGAACATCACCAGCCCCATCGGAGCGCCCGCGGGCAGGAACAGGTCGAAGCGTTGGCGGGGGTGCGGACCGTAAGGCAAGTCGAGACGGGCACTGGCGCCCGCACGGAATTTCGCCGCGGCCGCCTCCCACCGGGGCGGATAGCCCTCGGCC
The DNA here is from genome assembly GCA_049694515.1 of Paracoccaceae bacterium. Classification (GTDB taxonomy): domain Bacteria; phylum Pseudomonadota; class Alphaproteobacteria; order Rhodobacterales; family Rhodobacteraceae; genus JADQCB01. The sequence continues at coordinate 4,501 of JBAVQZ010000508.1, forward strand.
CCCGGAATATGGGCCGCGTTGGCATAGGCGTCGTCGTAATCCATACTTCCCCCTGACTTCCGCCACGGCTGGACATGCCCGGCGCCGCATGGTTTGCCATGGAAAACCAAAGAGAGGAAGAGCCATGCCCAAGACCGATCTCAGCAAACTTCTGAAGGATCCCGCGCTTCTGGCCACGCGCGCCTATCTGGCCGGCGAGTGGGTGGAGGCCGACAGCGGCGCCACCTTCGACGTCACCAACCCCGCGCGCGGTGACGTGATCTGCGCCATCCCCGATCTGACCCGCGCCGAGACCGCCCGTGCGATCGAGGCGGCCCGCGTCGCGCAAAAGGCCTGGGCCGCGCGCACCGCCAAGGAGCGCGCCAATATCATGCGGCGCTGGTATGACCTGATGATGCAGCACCAGGACGACCTTGCCACCATCCTGACCGCCGAGATGGGCAAGCCGCTGGCCGAGGCGAAGGGCGAGATCGCCTATGGCG
>JBAVQZ010000509.1:0-4401 GCA_049694515.1 Paracoccaceae bacterium
GCGCCGGGGCGCAGTGCGATGTCATGCGCCTTGCCGGGCGGCAGCGACGACAGGCGCAGGCGGGCGGTCGATCGGTCGGTCATGGCGCGCGTTCCATTCTTGAACAGGGGGCGTTCCTTCTGTAAGCGGGATAGGAGGCAAGCGGCCGCATGACAAGAGGTTGGGATGCATAACGCCCGAGCGATCCTGAGACTGGCTTTGCCGGGCATCCTGGCCCTGCTGCTGGCAAGTTGCACGCCGATCTACCGCAATCACGGCTACGTCCCGTCCGACGCGGCGCTGGCCGAGGTCACGGTCGGCGTGGACAGCCGCGACACGCTGACCGACACGCTGGGCCCGCCCTCGGTTTCCGGGCTGGTCGATGACGACGCCTGGTACTACGTCGCCAGCCGCTGGCGCACCCGCGGCGCCCTTAAGCCCGAAGAGGTGTCGCGCGAGGTGGTTGCGATCTCGTTCGATACCGCCGGGACCGTCACCAATATCGAGCGGTTCGGGCTGAAGGACGGCCGCGTGATCGTGCTGAACCGCCGTGTCACGGATGACAACATCAAGGGCATTTCCTTCCTGCGACAGTTGCTTGGGAATATCGGCCAGATCAGCGCCAGCGATCTGACGAACAACTAGCGCTCAATCCTCCGGCTCGAACTCCAGCGCGACGCCGTTCATGCAATAGCGCAGGCCGGTCGGCGCGGGGCCGTCGGGAAAGACATGGCCCAGATGCGCCTCGCAGCGGGCGCAATGCACCTCGGTCCGGCGCATGAACAGGGTGTTGTCGGATTGCTCGCCAACGGCGTCTTCGTCGATCGGGGCATAAAAGCTGGGCCAGCCGGTGCCCGAGTCGAACTTTGTGGCCTGTTCGAACAGCGGCGTGCCGCAGCAAACGCAGCGGAACGTGCCGGGCACCTTGGGAAAATTGTCATGCGTGAACGCGCGCTCGGTGCCGTGCTTGCGCGTCACCTTGTAGGCCAGCGGCGACAGCTGGGCGCGCCACTCGTCGTCGGATTTCATGATCTTGTCGGGCATTTGCGCCTCTCTCGAAGGGTCTGGTGTCAACGTCGTGTCATACCTTGTGTGATACGCCTCTTGCCAGCATATTTAGGCGGGCGGTTTCGATCCGCCAGGGGTTGGCGAAGGGACCGGGCGATGGTGTCATTCCTCAGAGGGCGCTACGCGGCGCGGTTCGCTGAAACGCCGGACGATCTGGCCGGCGCGCAGGCCCTTCGCGCGCTTTGCTTTCGCGGGACGGATCGCGGCGACGACGCCGATGCCTTCGACGCGCTGTGCCGTCACGTGCTTGTCGAAGAGGTGAAAACCGGCCGCGTTGTCTGCTGTTTCCGGCTACTGCCGCTCACCGGCGGGGCCGAGATCGGGCGCAGCTATGCCGCGCAGTATTACGAGCTTTCCGGGCTGAAGAGCTTTCCCGGCCCGATGGTCGAGATGGGAAGATTCTGCATCCATCCTGATTGCCGCGACCCGGACATCCTGCGCGTCGCCTGGGGCGCGATGACCCGCTATGTGGACGCGACCGGTGTGGAGCTTCTGTTCGGCTGCTCGTCCTTCAAGGGCACCGAGGCCGGGCAATACATGGACTCTTTCGCGCTGCTGAAAGACCGCCACCTGGCGCCGAAACGCTTCCTTCCGCGTATCAAGGCGCCCAACGTGTTCCGCTTCGCCCAGAAACTGCGCCGCCGCACGCCGGACGCGACGCGCGCCATGCTGGGGATGCCGCCGCTGTTGCGAACGTACCTGGTGATGGGGGGCTGGGTGTCGGATCATGCCGTGGTGGACCGCGACCTGAACACACTGCACGTGTTCACCGCGATCGAGATAGGGGCGATCCCGCCGGCCCGTCAGCGGCTTCTGCGCGCCGCGGCCGGGCAGGGGGCCTGACAGCGAAGGGCCGGCCCGTTTCAGGCCGGCCCCTGCTTCTGCCCCTCGTCATGCGTCCCCGCGTGCAGAAATCCTTTTATGTCAAGGTATTATACGCGTGTATTTCGTTCCGGCCAGCGACGCGCCCAGGATCAGCCCGGCCTGTCCGAAGACCACGGCGATGATCGGGTCGAGCGCCGTCAGCGTCCCGGCGCTGATATTGCCGCCCTTGTCGTTGGCCGCATATTCCAGATCGCCGCCAGCTGACCAGCCCGACGAGCGCCGGAATTCCGACAGTGCCTGCGGCGTCATGAAAAACAGCGCGTGGGCGTATTGCTGTGCACCGACCTGCAACCCGAAAGACCCTTGCGTGGCCGAGTAATAATCCACCGTCGCGTTGTCGATTCGCAGCGCGCCGCGGCCATAGGCCCCGGCGAACATGAAGCCCGCCTTGGTGATCAACGGCATCCACAGGATGCCGTAGGACTTGTCGGCCAGGTCGCGGGTGCCGGGATACTGCGTGAAAAGAAAGTTGCGGGTGCTGTCGACCCGCGCGTCGATCGTCGCCGCGCCGTCCGAGCCGACACCGTTGCCGCAACCCGAAAGCAGCGCGGCGGACGCGCCGGCGCCAGTCAGAAAAGATCGGCGGGTAAACATGCTCATGGTTTTGCCCTCATCATGCCTCAACCAGTCGGCCTTATCCGGCCGATCACCCTATCTATAGTGGTTTTCGCGGCAGCTGTCATCAGGTCTTGTGGTTGCCGGCGAATTCTTGCGACCCGCCTCAGCCCTTCGAAAGCAACCGCGCGGCGGCCGGGGCGAAATAGGTCAGGATGCCGTCGCAACCCGCCCGCTTGAAACCCAGCAGGCTTTCCATCATCACTTTTTCGCCGTCCAGCCAGCCATTCGCGGCCGCCGCCTGGAGCATCGCGTACTCGCCCGAGACCTGGTAGGCATAGGTCGGGACCCCGAACAGGTCCTTCACCCGGCGGCAGATGTCCAGATAGGGCATGCCGGGCTTGACCATCACCATGTCGGCGCCATCCATCAGGTCGCGCTCGATCAGGCGCAGCGCCTCGTCGGAATTGCCGGGATCCATCTGATAGGTATTCTTGTCGCCGGTCAGAGCACCGGTGGCGCCCACCGCATCGCGGAAGGGGCCGTAGAAGGACGAGGCGTATTTCGCCGAATAGCTCAGGATCGCAACGTTCGGGTGCCCCGCGGCTTCCAGCGCGCGGCGCATCGCGCCGATGCGCCCGTCCATCATGTCGGACGGACCCAGGATATCGGCGCCCGCTTCGGCCTGGGCAAGCGCCATCTTGACCAGCGCCTCCACCGTCTCGTCGTTGACGATGATGCCGTCCCGCACGATTCCGTCATGGCCGTTGGCGTTGTAGGGGTCCAGCGCGATGTCGGTCATCACGGCGATGTCCGGCACTGCGGCCTTGATCGCGCGGATAGCGCGGTTGCTGATGTTGTCGGGGTTCCATGCTTCTTCGCACAGCTCGGTCTTGAGCGACGGGTCGGTGTAGGGAAAGATGCAGATCGCCGGAATGCCCAGCGATGCGGCCTCCTGCGCTGCCGCGACGGCGCGGTCGATGCTCAGGCGGTTCACTCCGGGCATCGAGGGGACCGGTTCTTCCACGCCGTCGCCCTCGCGCACGAAGATCGGCCAGATCAGATCCTCGACGCTCAGCCTGGTCTCGCGGGTCAGCCCGCGCATCGCGGCGGATTTGCGGGTGCGGCGCAGCCGGGCGGCGGGGAAAGGTGCAACGGTGGGGCGCATGTTTTTCGTCCTTCGCGGTTTTTTCTTCTGGGTGGCACGGTTTCGGGAGCATCTCAAGGGTGGGAATCGCCGCGGGCCGGGTCTAATGTCCGGCACATCGGGAAAAAACCGGGGGCCGCCATTGGATTGGTATACGTCCGTCTTTGAAGTGATCGACATGCGGTCCTTCTCCAATCTCTGGTACTGGATCGTGCTGGCGGTGACGTGGTCTTCGACCTCGCACTGGGTGCTTGGCGTTCCATTCGACCTGATTCAGAGGGCCGGGCGGCATGGTGGCCAGGCCGAGGCCGACCTGCAGGATCTGGTGCGCATAAACGCCAACCGCATTCTGCTGGTCACCGGCGTCTCGGGGGTATGGGTTCTGGGGCTGGCATCGTTCTGCCTGACGGTGCTGGCGGTGCTCGGCTTCTATTACTGGATCGAGTTCTGCCAGGCGGTGTTCCTGCTGGCGCTGCCGCTGAGTCTTGTGGGCGGGTTGCGGATCCTGGTCGCGCAACGTATCCGCCGCGAGTCGCTGGCCGGCGAGCCATTGCGCAAGCGGCTGATGCTGCACCGTCTGCACACGCAGATCGTCGGAATGCTCGCGATTTTCGTCACCGGCATGTGGGGCATGTGGCAGAACCTGGCGATCGGCGCTCTGGGCGGTTGACAGCGGCGCCCGCGCGGTTATCTGACGCCAGCATGTCCAATCCCGAGCACATCACCATCGGCGGCGCGCCGGAAGGGTTCGACGCCCGTCTTCTGAA